>DVFZ01000127.1 GCA_018712945.1 Candidatus Pullichristensenella stercorigallinarum
TTCCTCGTCCTCCTCGTCGTCCTCCTCATCGGCACGATCGACGAACAGATGCAGAAAACGGGTGAGGGCGCCTTCGGAAGGCTCATCCTCCTCGTCATCATCGGCCAGATCCTCGTCATCCTCCTCGTCGAGGTAATCCTCATCCTCGCCGTCATCGTCATCGTCCCGGAACTGGGGCACGGGGGCCGCTGCGGGCGCGTCGTCCTCGGGAACGTCAAAGATATCCGCCGCGTCTTCAGAGGGGTTCGATACATCCGCCGCAGGCGCGTCGGGAGCGGGCTGCACGTCCTGAGTATCTGCCGCTGGCGCCGCTTCCGAGGTATCGTTTTCATCGTCTACGCCGTAGTCGTCCTCGTCCTCTTCATCCTCGTCCGGATCATATTCTTCATAATCCTCGTTCGCGCCTCTGCGTTTCAGACGCGCGCCAATGGCGTCGCGGGAACGGGAAAGGAAGGAAAGAATGGAGCCAAACGGGTTGGGGTTGGCAGGCTCGCCGTCCTCCTCTTCAACGTCCTCCTCTTCAACGTCCTGTTCGTCCTCGTCATAGAGGTCATAATCATCGTCGTAACCGTCCACGGCTTCCGGGGCGGGCGCTTCTGCTACGGCGCCGTCAAGATCGTCCGGTATGGGCGCGTCCACCGGGGCCGCAACATCCGCCGCCTCCGGGGCGTTTTGCGCTTCGTCAGCCTCCGGCGCGGAGGGTTGAACCGGCTGCGCTTTGGCGGAGGACTGCGCCTTGTCCAAGTCCGGCTTGACCTTGGGGGAAGCGCTATCGGAAGGCTTCTCTGACTTTTTTTGCGGATGCCTGCTGCGGAAGCGCTCGTGCCGCTCGACGAGTAGATCGTAATCCAGCTCGGGGCGATTGTCCCTGTTTCGTGCCATAAAAATGACCGCCTCTCCTTTCGCCCCGCGGCGCGAGGCTGCAGTACGCCGCCCCTGCCCAAAACAGCGCAGGAGCGACAAAGGTACACAGATACTATTATATCACATTCTGTCAATATAGCAAGCCCAAGGGCGGCTCAATGGTGGGAAATACCAGAAATCTTCACCTTTGAAAGCCTGAAACAGGCGTTTTTGGCGGCGGCATGTCTGAAGAAGAGCGCGCATACGCTGGGCAAAGGAGGTGCAGGCTATGTTGCGCAACGATTACCGCCGGGCGTTGATTATGCTCCGGTCGCTTGAGCAGGGCTATTCCGGCCATGCCCGGCTGGAAAGGCGGACACTGATGGGAACCCTCTGCTTTACGGCAAGCGCCCCAGGCGCGTCCATGCTGCGGGCAGCGCTGGTGGGCAGGCGGGGAAACGACTACTTTGCCGCGCCGATGGGAACAATGCGCCGCGACAGCCGCGGGCAGTATGGCCTGATTTGTTCGTTTGACCCAAGGAATATTGAGGGGAAGGAACTGGAGGAATACCAGCTGGCGGTGATCGTGGCAGGCGAAGGCAACTGCCGCCTGGTACTTTCCGGAAATGTCAACGGCTCGACGGCGATGGATTGGGAGAGCGTGCGCGCCGCCGCCTGCGCGCTCTTTGCAAACGAGGCAGGCTCGGAAACGCCGCCAGCCGGGAATGCCGCCCAGAACGGCGAAACCAGCGCGGCGGAAGAAAGCGGCTATACCGGCTGGACGGAACAGCCCGCCGCGGACGCGACGGAGGAAAACGGCTATACCGGCTGGGCGGACCAACCCGCCGTGGACGCGCCGGAAGAAAGCGGCGCTACCGGCTGGGCGGATCAACCCGCGGTGGATCTGGCGGAGGAAAACGGCGGCGCCGGTTGGGCAGATCTGCCCGCCGTGGATCCGGAGGCGCGCGACAGCTCCGATTCCTGTCCGCCGTCCATCGTCGGGACGGAGACGACGGAAGGCGTCTTTCCGGACACGCTCGGGGAGAGGGTGGCCGTGGAAAGGACCTTGGATACCGATCAGCCCTGGCCGGACGCCTTTGAAGGCGCTCGCCCGCTGTTTGCCGCATCGGAGCCGATGGAGGAGCCGCCGCTGGCGGGCTATGTGTTTGTGCGCGAGTCCATGCCGGAGGGTTCGGGCTATCCCTTCGTAGCCATCGGCGTACGGGTGGAGGATGGCGTGCCCGCGCGGCTTGTGTATGCGTTCCCGGGCGCTTACGCTGCCGAGCCGCCCGTGGGATTGGAGGACTGCACGTGGTTTGAAGGCGGCCGGGGTTGGTGGCTGCGCTTTGTGGACGATTGATGGATGGCACAAAAAGCGGGACCGCGTATATGCCGGTCCCGCTTTGATCGGGTAAGGATTCTATCGCCTAGGCCACGTCCCTGCGCGCGATGAACTTTCTGGAAAATATCCAGGAAACGGCGTAGAGGATGACGCCGAGAACCGCCGTCACTGCGCACGTGACCAGTCTGTCGCCGGTCAGCAGCGACGCGGCGATAAATACGGCTGCGGACAGCGGATAGGCCAGAATCAGGCTGATAATGCTCTTTTCCTCGCTCAAAAGCAGGTTGCAGGGAATGGAAATGCTTCCGGAAAGCAGCGCCATCGCCACGCTGATGCCGGCGAAGATGAGCATGGAGGCGCTGTCCGGCTCATTTTTGAGCAAAGCGGCCGCCCCGCCAAGGACGAACCCCAAAACCAGCCCCGCGCCGCTGAGCAACAGGTACAGCGCGTATTTGCTGTCCACAATGGTTTTTCTCGACACCGGCAGGACGCAGGAAACCTTGCGCCAACCGGAGCTTTTGTCCAGGTTGATTGTCGTTACGGACAGCGTGCCGAGCATGATGGTGGACAGTACGGTGAGCACCCAGGTGGAAACCAGAAACGACATGCCCGCGGCGATGACGACGAATACGATCAGATTGAACAAAAGCGTGGAGCGAATCAGATAATAGTCCTTTAGCAGCAGGCCCTTCATTGCCCTTCCCCCTTTACATACAGCAGCATGATTTCGTCGATTGTCGCCGGATCGACCACGGCCTTCGGGTATTTCCGCCGCGCGGCTTCGCGGTCGGCCACCAGCGCTTCCCATTCATAATCCTGCCTGCGCCATGCGACCAGGTCCGCGCGGTCGATTTCCTCAAATTGCGCCTTTCCGCAGCGCAACACGCCGTATTGATAGCGCAATTCGTCCTTGGGCTTTACGAATACCACCTTGCCCTGATGGATAAAGACAATGTAGTCCGCCACCTTTTCAAGATCGCTGGTGATGTGCGACGATACGAGGATGGAATGGCCCTCATCCTGGACAAAGTCCAGGAACATATCCAGTATGTCGTCGCGCACCACGGGGTCGAGCCCGCTCGTCGCCTCGTCGAGAATCAAAAGCTGAGAATGGTGGGAGAGGGCGACGGCAATGGAGAGTTTCATCTTCATACCCTTGGAGAATTCCTTGATCTTTTTGTCCAATGGCAGGGAGATTTTTTGCAATAGCGCAAAGTATTCGCCCTCATCCCATTCGTCATAGAGCTTCTTGAAGATATTGCTCAACTGCCGTGCCGTGAGCACGTCCGGGAAATTGTTGCCATCGAAGACGACGCCGATGCGGTTGCGCACGGCGTTGTCGATTTGCGCGTCCTGCTTGCCGAAGATTTCGATCGTGCCCGCATCCTTCTGAATCAGGCCGAGGATGGCGTTCATCGTCGTGCTCTTGCCCGCGCCGTTTTCGCCGACCAGCCCGACGATTGTTCCGCAGGGAACGGCAAAGGAAACGCCGTCCAGCGTAAAGTCCTTATACTGCTTTGTCAGGCCGTTTACGGCCAAAGCATTCTCATTCATCGTCAAACCTCCTCATAGAAGAGCCGCAACAGCTCTGCCAGTTTTTCCACGGGAATGCCGCTTGCCCGGCCGATCTCAGCGGCCTGTTGCAAGTGCTCTTCGGCGCGCCGTTGCTGTTCTTCCTGATAAAAATCCTTGTTCAGAGCGGAAACAAAGCTGCCGCGCCCTACGGTCGTTTCGATAAACCCATCCCGCTGCAAGTCCTCATAGGCCTTTTGCACCGTAATCACGCTTACATGAATGGATTTTGCCAACGCGCGCATAGAGGGGATGGGATCGCCGGTTTTCAATTCGCCGCTCATAATCATGGCCTTGATTTGAGAGGTGATCTGTTCGTAGATGGGTTTGCTTGTATTGCTGCTGATGATAATTTCCACAGGCTCCCTCCCTTGCGATATATAATGTACTTATTGAACAAGTACATTATAGTCATACAATGCGCCGCTGTCAACGGGGGCGGCGCGATTTAACAGAGGATTTAAAATAAAAATGGGAGTAGGCGCGTTTTGCGCCGCCCCCATACCTATTGGGCGTTGCCGGCTAATTATAGATGCAGTTTTCAATATGCGGCAACAGCGTATAGATGGATTTCCCGGCCATTTTGTCAAAATCCTCTTTAAATTCATAGGTCTTGTTCCAGCGGTCCACCGAGAATGGATATACGCCGTACCGCCTCGCCGTGTCCACAAACCTTTTTTCCAGAATGCAAAATCCCTTGGCATCGGCCAAAGCGTCGCAGAGTATAATCAGCCGGTCGTAAATGTCATAACGGATGCCATCAAGATAATTCCGGACAAAATCATACTGCGATTTGCTGATATCCATTTTCGCAATGCTCGCGTCTATGTCCTTGACGGGGAACGAATGTGTCAAACATATTCTGGCAACCTCGTCCCAGCCCTGAGAAATGGCGTAATCATACCCATCGAGAATGTGCCTGGTTGCCGAAACGCCGGCCCTTCGCCCAATGTCGTGCAATAGCCCGCATACAAACGCCTTTTCACTGTCCAAAGGGGCGCAGGCGCCGGCAATGCGCCTTGCCGCCTCCGCGACGTTCAAAGAATGCGCAATCCAGGGGCCGGGGTTCATTTCTCCCGCGATCTTCAATTCCTGCCGGGCCGTATCCACATCCGGAAACATGCTTTCCTCTCCTTAACCTACTGGTCTGCCGGTTCCAGCAGCCCCGGCAAAATCAGGTGGGCCAAATGCCGGCCATCAACGCCGCCCTGCAACAGACCTTCAAGGCAGTAATGGCAATAGCACACGACGGCATCCGTTTTATACTGACGGCAATAATCGCGCATGATGGCAATCTGTTCCTCATCCGAATGGGGGAGGAACTTGCCGGCCGCCTGTTCCACATAATGCCTGGGTGCATAGCGCGCGTTTTTTTGCAGGCTGCTCGCGGTACAGCGTGCTGCCGCAGAAATCCGCTTTGTCGCGGTTGTTGGGTATTTCCACATAGTCGATGTGCATTTTTTCCAGTATGCGGCGAACGGCCTCCTGCTCTCCGGCCCGCTCTCTGGAGCGCCAACAATCCTGAATGGTCGCCCGCAAGCCCGCATAGTCGGGGTAGACAAACGTCTCGTCCTAGTCGATCAGCTCCCACAAAGAAAGGGCACGAACGCCTTCATTTTGTTCCTCGACAATATTCGTGCAGTTGTGGCACAGGGAATACACCACGTCCCCAGGCTCCAGCCCGGCTGAGACGGGCAGCTTTTTCCATGCCTCCCGGGCGTCGCCCGCGGGTATGCGCTCTTCGTTGGGCTTTATGCGGAAGTTTGGTATGCAGCAGCGCACGATTTGTATGTTATGGCGCTTTTCGATGTAATGCTGGATTGCCAGGCTGACCTCCGGAAAGCGCGCGGTAAACAGGCAACTGGCAATGTAGTAAGATTTCATGTGAATCGCCTCCCTGTCCATTCTAACACAATTTGCCGCCGGGTTTCAAGGAACGCCGGAAAGTTCCGCCGCCAAGCGTCCATGCCGTCCGCACCCGCCCCGGCACGCGCGCATATGTTGCCATGAGTCCTCGCGACTCGGAAGGAGACCGCAATTATGGGCGTAACAAACTCCAACAAAACCATTGATGTCGAACGCATTTCCTGCGGCGACACTTTTAAAGTGACGCTGGCTTTGGCAGCCGCGCCGGATATTGTCAATAACCCCACGGATATTGTATTGGTTCTCGACCGCTCCGGCAGCATGGCGGGCAGCCCGCTGGCAAACCTGAAGCTGGGCGCGAGAAAATTTGTCGAGATCATCGAAGAGGCGACCGACGGCACACCGGATGGCCAGATCGGCTCCGGAAGCCGCATTGGCATCGTCAGCTTTGCGAGCACCGCTACGCAGGATACGCAGCTGATCACATCTGTCGCCGATCTCAACACGGCGATCGACAACCTCACTGCCGGTGGAAATACCAACCATGCCGCCGCTTTCGAGCAAGCCACGCAGTTGTTTGACCCCGCTTCGTCCAACGCGAAGGTCATGGTCATGTTCACCGACGGCAAGACCACGGCTGGCCCGGATCCCAATCCCGTCGCCGCCGCCGCCCGCGCGCAGGGCATTATCATCTACTGCATTGGCCTGATCGGCTCGGACGGCATTGATCCAGCTGTATTGGACGAATGGGCGACCGACCCCAACGCTTCGCATGTGGCAATCACGCCCAACGATGAAGATTTGGAGGAACTGTTTGAAGACTTGGCGGCGAATATCACCAAGCCCGGCGCCACCAATATTTCCATCCGCGAGCAGCTGAACGACGAGTTCCGCATCAGCAACATCCTTTCCCCGAGCAAGGGGACGGCAATCATGCTCAACGATACTACCCTGCGCTGGAACATGGACGCGCTGGGCACCACCGATAACGAGGGCGCCACGCTGGAATTCTACGCCGAGCATATCGGCGATACCTCGGGGACGCTGCCGGTCAATGAATCCATCCAGTACAGCGATACTGAGGGCAACATCGTGACGTTCCCGATGCCGGACATTGATGTGGAGTGTGAGATCGTGGTTCACGAGGACTGCCCCACGCCGGTAGATTTTTCCATCGAAGGCTGCGAAGCCACGGTGGAGTACGATGCTGGCGATGTCGATTTGGAATCCTGCGGGCGCATCCTTGAACTGGATGCGCGGCTGAAAAACGTCTGCCCGAACAAGCGCGTGGCGCTGGCCGTATATCTTTCCGAGGTGGACGACGAGGGGCAGGAATATCCGCGCGGATTGAAAACCCTGACCATCCCCGCGCACACCCAGGCATCCTGCCGGGATGTATTGGTGCGCTGCATAAAATTCGTGCTGCCCGAAGATCTGAACGTATCCGGTGATTCTGACGGAAACATGTGCACGACGCGGGAACTGAAGGCGCGCTTCATCGCCCATTATATTGATTCGGGCTATGACTGCTGCGGTCAGATCACCTAAGCTATCCACACAATATACAGACAAGGGCGGGGGAGTACCCCGCCCGAAATTGCGTATTTGTGCGCTTTTTGAAGGAAATTGCGCATCACTTTCGTGCATATTTATTACTTGACAACTGAATAAAAATACACTATAATGCTCTCATCCACTTCAGAAGGATGGTGTATTTTATGGCAACCTCCAAGCTCAAGCTCCTGACCGCACTGGCGCTGGTTCTGGCGCTGTGCCTTTCCTCTGTCGGCGCGCTGGCATGCACATCCATCTATGTCGGCTCCGATCTCACCGCGGACGGCTCCACGATTTTTGCCCGTTCCGAGGATATCTCCAATAGCTACAACAAGCTGTTCTATGTAAGCCCTGCTGGCAAGCATACCGCCGGAGAGGCCTACAACGGCTGCTATGGCTTTACTTACACCTTTACCCATGACAGCTACGCTTATACTGCCTTCAGCGACGACAACGGCAGCGGCGTCTGCCCCGACTGCGGCGGCACCCATGCGCATACGCCCTATGAGGCGGGCGGCACCAACGAAATGGGCGTGACCGTCAGCGCTACCGAAACCATCGGCGGCACCGACGCCGTATACGAGGCCGATCCCTACGAGGACGCCGGCATCGAAGAAGCTGAGATCGTCACCGTGCTGCTGAGCGAGGCGGCCACTGCGCGCGAAGGCGTGGAGCTACTTTTGAGCATCTATGACGGCGCGGGCTGCTGCGGCGGTTCCGGTCTGTTCATCGCCGATCAGGATGAAACCTGGTACATTGAAAATGTCACCGGCCATCAGTATATCGCCGTGAAGCTGAGCAGCTCAATGGTTCTTTCCCAGCCGAACATGGCCATCATCGGCCTGATTGATCTGGACGACACCGAGAACGTCATTGCCTCTGAAAACCTTATCGCCGTGGCGCAGGAGGCCGGCAGCTACGTCGGCGATGCCGAGGCCAATACCATCGACTATGTCGCTTCCTATTGCGGCGACCAGGAGGCCAACAGCCGCATGGTCAGCGCCCTGGCCTACTTCAACGCCGAAACCGCCAGCGATACGCCCGCAACCAGCGATTACACGATTTCCAACGTGGACGCCGAGGGCAACATCGTGCCGATGTACACCAACATCACCCTCGATCATGCTTACTCCATCGAAGATGTGGTCAACTATTACCGCATTGATGGCATCGGCTCCACCCGCAATCTGGAAACGCACATCTTCCAGATCTTTGCCGAGGACGGCGTGACCGACACCGTGGAATGGGTCGCCATGGACGACGCGGTGTACAGCCCCTTCGTGCCCTACTATCCGATGCTGACCACCGATACCTATGCCGCCTACCAGCTCAGCACCGATGAGGCCGCTTTCACCGAGGAAGAGCCGGTTGATGCGGACGTGTACTACGCCACCACAACCACCGTGCGCACCGAGGAAGGCCGCGAGACGGTCGAAGGCTTCCGCGCCCTGCCGGAAAACTGGGCCGGCTCCATGTACTGGACGTTTGACGCCCTTTCCAACCTGGTGGAGTACGGCAACCTGACCGACGAACAGATTGCCGAGGTGGATGCGCAGGTCGAGGCCATGCAGGCCCAGTGTTACGAGGCCTATGCTTCGTTGCAGAGCGCCGTAGCCGAGGCTGAGAGCGACGAGGCCGCCGCGGAGGCTGTCACCGCCGTCAGTGCCGACACTGCCGCCGCCATGCACGCTGCCGCCGTCGAGCTGGTCAATTCCCTGAAGTAAAAAACATTTCTGGAACGGCCGCTTGAAAACGGCCGTCCCGGAAAATCAAAAAGCTTCCGCAGCATCTTTGCGGAAGCTTTTTTACGCGATTTGTAAAAGGAATGCGGCACAGCGCTATATGCAAAAAGTGCGCCGCTTACAAATAGCGGCGCACTTTTTGCATATAGCGCGCATAGGCTGCTCCGAATTGCTCCAGACACCAACGCTCCTCAGCACGGATCATCCAATGGGCAGAAACCTGAAAGACCAGCACCAGTGTCAACAAAAAGATGGAGGCCGTCAACAGCGCCATGCCAATAAAGCAGAGGAAATAAGCAATGTATATGGGGTTGCGGGAAAAGCGGTAAACGCCGTTGGTATTCAAGCCGGATGCATCCGGGAAAGAAAAATTTGCCAACGAAACTGCGCACAGGCCCAGGCCGCCCAGATAGCAGGCCAGCCCACCCCAGGCCCGCCAGGAGGCGTCCAGGCGGATGGTCAGGAAGAAAAGGCCGAGAAATATGCCGGCGTTCGCCGCCTGGTAAATGCAGTATGCCACCCGCTCCTTTCCCTGCATCGGCGCAAAGTGCGCCGCCCGGCGGAGAGCGGACGGTTCAAGAAATGCCGGCAATGCGAACCTTATGAGCAGGAAGGGAATCAAGAACAAAGCCCCGTTCATGCCTTGCCCTCGTCCCCGGCGACCGTCGTTATGGGCGAAGCTTTCATCGTATCCGCGAAAAACCGCTTCAACGCCGCCTCTACGCCGGGGCGGTCGATCAGGTAGCTGAAGCCGTGGTCGGCCCCGGGCACGGTGATCAGGCGCTTGGGGGACGCACAATGCGCATAGTTTTCCCGCGTCATTTCGCAGGGCACGAAGCCGTCCGCCTCGCCATGGGCAAACAGCACCGGCACGCGGCAATGTTCCACCGCTTCCACGGCGCTGGCGGCCTCGGGGTCAAAGTGGCCGAACAGGCGCGCGCCGAGGCGCACGAAAAAATACATGATTCCCACAGGCAAGTGGTACTGGCGGATTACCTTGCGCAGTATGGCGCGCGGCGAGGTGTATCCGCAGTCGGCAATGATGCCGCGCACGCTCCCGGGCAGCTCCAGCCCGCTGGCCATCAGCACCGTGGCCGCGCCCATGGAAATGCCGTCCAGATATATCGCCGGAGGATGAAAGCGCTCCTCCGCCCAGCGCGCCCAGGAAAGGCAGTCGTAGCGCTCGTTTATGCCAAACGAAATCACTTTGCCCTCGCTCTTGCTGTGCGCGCGCTGGTCTACCAGCAAAAGCCCGAATCCCTGCGCCAGATAGAATTCCAGCACGCAGCCAAAGTCGCGCGCGTCCGAGGAGCGCCAGCCGTGAAACAGCAGTATCAACGGCTTGCCCGCCTCCGCGCTGCAAGTGCGCCCGCGCAGGCGCAGACCGTCGAAGGAAGAAATCTCCACTTCCTCAAAGCGCAGCGATTTATAGAATTCCTGCCCGGCCCGCATGGCCGCCGCCAAGCCGCCGTAGCGGGATTCCTCAAAGACGGTGAGCGTCTTTTTGCTCTGGTAACGGCGGAAAGCCAGGCAATAGCAAAACCACGCCAGCAGCCCGAAAAGCACCGCCAGCGCCAAAAGTGCGATCAGTACGCCCTTCATGCGCGCCTCTCTCCGTTCGCCTCCAGGAAACGCGGCAGCGCCGGCAGCGCCGCTGCCGCGTCCTGCTTGCCCAGCGCATAGAGGGCGTTCAGCCGTTCGGGATTGCGTTCCAACCGCCCGATTTCTGGCTTGCGGCTGGGGCGGATGGCAAAGGCGCGCCCCTCCGCCACTGCCTGCTGGATATAACGTTCCTCCGCTTCGCAAAGCTCTACCCGCTTTGCAAGCGTTTCCAGAAAGCGTGGGTATTTGCGGTAGCGGCCGTTGAGCAGGGGGATGTTGTCGCTTCTGTGCTTAAAGCCATCCTCCTTGGTCAGCACCACCACGTTGCGCGCATAGCCCATGCGCTCAAAGGCGGCCAGAGGCACGCTGTCGGCAATGCCGCCGTCCAGATAGGGCTTTCCCTCCAGCGTGACGATGCGCGATACATAAGGCATGGAGGCCGATGCGCGCATATAGTCCATCTGCTTGCGCATGTCGGTTATGCGCGGGTATTCGGCCTGGCCGGTTTCCAGGTTGGTCACGCCCACGTAAAAGGCGGTGGGAGAGGCCATAAATGCCTCGTTGTCAAAGGGATCAAGCCGTTCGGGAATATCGTGGTAGCAGAGCTTTTCGCCCACGGCGTTGCCCGTGGTCAGAAGCGAGTAGACGCTCATAAAGCCCCGGTCGCGGCAATACTTTGTGAAATAGCGGATGCTGCGCCCGCGCTGGCCGGATACGAATGAACAGCCATGCACCGCCCCTGCGGAAACGCCGATTACGCCATCAAAGCAGGGCCGCAACCCCGCCTCGTCCAGCACATCCAGCACGCCGGCAGTGTAGATGCCGCGCATGCCGCCGCCTTCGAGTACCAGTCCGGTTTTCATACAATCGGTCTCCTCAATGCGCGTCCATGACCAGATCGCGCGCGCTTTGGGCGCGCATCGTGGCCAGCACGCCGTCTAAATGGTCGCATTCATGCTGCAAAAGTTCGGATAAATCGCCCTCCAGGGCCATTTCGCCCTCCCGCCATTGCAAATCGCGGTAGTGGACGACGCAGCGGCGGTAACGCTTTAACCGCACGCGCAGATGGGGGAAGGACATGCAATCGTCCAGCACTTCCATCATCTCTCCATCCGGGAAGGTGAGCACGGGGTTCAAAAACGCCACCGGCTCGCCATGAAGGCACATGCACACCACGCGCTTGCATACGCCGGTCTGCGGGGCGGCAATGGCTCTGCCCGCGCCCATTTTACGCCGGTAGGCGAGGATGGTATCGCGCATGTCGGCAATCAGCGCCGGCATATCCGCAAGTTCTTCAGGGTGCACCGGGTCGCAGACCCGATACAGCCGCTCGTCTCCCAGCAGAAGGATTTCCCGTTCCATAGCCCCTCCATGAACTTTTCGGTGGATAGCATGAGCGCCCCTGCGAACAGAGGCGCTTTGCTGAAACTGTAACCGCGTGCGGGAGAGGGGATTATTCCTCTTCTTCCTCCTCGCGCTTGGTGTTTTCGATGATCTTCTTGGCGTCGGCGGCGGGAACTTCCTCATACCGCTCGAACTGCATCGTGAACGAGCCGCGCGCCTGCGTCATGGAGCGCAGGTCAGTGGCGTACTTGAACATTTCGCCCAGCGGCACCTCGGCGGAGACGCACTGCATGCCATTCACCTGATCCATGCCCATGATGCGGCCACGGCGCTTGTTCATATCGCCGATGATATCGCCCATGTACTCGTCCGGCACATAGACCTTCACCGAATAGATCGGCTCAAGCAGCACGGGGGAGGCGTCCACCAGCTTCTTGAAGGCGATGCGGGCGGCGGTCTTGAAGGCCATTTCCGAGGAGTCCACGGCATGGTAGGAACCATCGTGCAGCTTGGCGGTCAGGCCCACCACCGGGTAACCGGCCAATACGCCGTGCTTGATATTGTCGCGCAGGCCCTTTTCGACCGCGGGGATGAAGTTGCGGGGTACCACGCCGCCCACAACCGCGTCTTCGAAGTGGAACTCGGTATCGGTCGGGTCGTCGTTGGGCCGGAACTCAATCCACACATCGCCGAACTGGCCGTGTCCGCCGGACTGCTTCTTATGGCGGCCCTGCACGTCGATCTTCTTGCGGATGGACTCGCGGTAGGGGATCTTCGGGAACTGGAGTACGCACTCGGCGCCGAACTTGCTGGCCAGCTTCTTGGCGATGACTTCAATGTGCAGCTCGCCCAGGCCGGAGAGCACGCTCTCGGTGGTTTCCACGTTCTTTTCCACGCGGATGGTCGGGTCTTCTTCCATCAGGCGGCTGAGGCCGGAGAAGATCTTGTCTTCCTCGCCCGCCTTCTTGGCATACACAGCCATGGAAATGCAGGGAGCCGGGAACTCGAGGTCGTCAAATTTGACGGGCTTGGCGGGATCGCACAGTGTATTGCCGGTGGCGACGCTACCCAACTTGGAAATGGCGCAGATATCGCCCGCGCACACCTTCTGCGCCGGGTTCTGTTTGCCGCCGCGCAGGAAGTAGATATTGCCGGCCTTTTCGTTCTTTTCGGCGTTAGCGTTGTAAAGCTGCGTATCGCCGGAGAGCACGCCGGAAGTGACTTTCAAGAGGGACAGCTTGCCAACGAACGGGTCGGCCAGGGTCTTGAATACGCGCGCGGAGAAGGGCTGGCCGTCTTCGCAGGTACGCTCCTCGGCGTCCCCGGTCTTGGGGTTGACGCCTTCGAGCGTGGTGCCCGCCGGGGAAGGCATGAGGTCGATGAGGTTGTCCAGCAGCTTGGCAAGGCCGACGCGGGTCAGCGACGAGCAGCAGACAACCGGTACCACGGTGCCATCCTTGATGCCCTGGCGCAGGCCGTGCATGATTTCGTCAGGCGTCAGTTCGCCTTCCTCGAAGTACTTCTCCATCAGCTCGTCCTCGGCGCCGGCCGCGGCTTCCATGATGGCTTCGCGGGCGCTTTCGACGTCGCCGGCCATGCTGGCGGGGATCTCGATTTCCTTCAGGGTTTTGCCCTCGCCGGTGTAGGCCTTGTTCTCCAGTACGCACACAACGCCGGTGAACTTGCCGCCTTCCATGATCGGCACTTCGATGGGGGCGATGTGGCTGCCGTATTTGTCGGTGATGGTGGCAAGCGCGCGGCTGAAGTTGGCGTTTTCGCGGTCCATCTGGTTGATGACGATCATGCGGGAAGTATGGGTCTTGTCGCACATCGCCCACGCCTTCTCCGCGCCTACGTTCAGGCCGGAAACCGCGCCCACGGTGATGATTGCGCCCTCAGCCACGGCCATCGGCCCAACCATCTCGCCCGCGAAATCGAAGTAGCCGGGCACGTCGATCAGGTTTACCTTTACGTCTTTCCACTCCAGGGGAGCGACGGCGGCGCTGATCGAAATCTGGCGGCGCTTCTCTTCCGGCTCGCTGTCGGTGACGGTGGTGCCGTCTTCAACGCGGCCCTGGCGGTCGATTGTGCCGCTGGTGTACAGCAGGGCTTCGACCAGGGTGGTCTTGCCCTCGCTGCCGTGACCGACAACGGCGATATTGCGGATGTTCTTGGCCTGATAGTCCTTCATGTACGAATTCCCCCTGTTGATAAGGTTATAGATTCTGCGTGCGGGCAAAATGAGCGCCCCACGCGGAGCGGTCTGCCTGTACTATTCCTGTTTCAAAAACAGGCTTCTGTGTACGCCTTTTCCGCCCTGGCACGGTTTGCGTTCAGAAAGTATAGCGCCTTCGCGCCTCCTTCAGTCAAATCGGGCCGGAACGTAAAATTCCACTTCGAGGCCATCTGTTTTTAAAACATACCATAGTATCACATCAGCGCCTGACACGCCATTATATATGTATTTTAACAGAAAACCCCCGATTTGAAAAGCCCTTTTTCAGAAGGAATTTCGCCTTTTGCGGGGAATATTGCATAAAACAACGAATTTAGAAGGATTGCACAATGCGATTGCGAGGCTTTTTGGCGCTGCTGGCGGCGTTTTTGGTGCTTGCCGCGCCCGCGTCGGCGCATACCCGCGAGGAGGTGCGCGCGCAATATGTTAAGATCAACGACTGGACAGAGGGCGATCTGTACCGCTCCGAGCCGTCGGCAAGCGACCCCTACGCGGCGGGCGAAGTGCGCGCGGAGGTGCTTGAAGACGCGCTCAATTATCTGAACTTTTTGCGCTGGCTGGCCGGCCTGGAAGCGGTGGAATTGGATCCTGTCCTCACCGAGATCGCCCAGTATGGCGCGGTGCTCACCGCGGCAAATGGCTTTGTGTCCCATGAGCCCCCCGCCCCGGCGGACATGGACGCGGCTTTCTACGACAAGGCCGCCTACGCCGCCGCTTCCTGCAACATCGCCTGCCTCAACTGGACGAGCGCGGATGTGCTGCGACAGGGCATGGCCTACTTTGCCCGGGATGACGGCGAGCAGAACCTTTCCACCCTTGGCCACCGCCGCTGGCTGCTCAACCCCACGATGGGCTATACGGGCTTTGGCCTTGCCAACGATGCGGCGGGCATGAGCTATGTCACCATGTATGCCCACGATTTGCAGGGCGCGCCGGGCGCGTGGGAATACGTGGCCTGGCCCGCGGCAGGGGCGTTCCCGGCGGAATTGATGAGCGCGGAGCTGGCCTGGTCGATCGTGCTTAACCCGGAAATCTACGATACGGAGGGCGCTTGGGCGCGCCTGACCAACCTTGAAACCGGCGCGGTCTACAATTTTCCCGGCGAGGGCGGCTATTTCGCCGTCGACGAAGGCGGTTATGGGGCCGGCCCCTGCCTGATCTTTCGCCCCACGGTGGAGGAGGATTACGAACAAAACCAGCGTTGGCTGGTCGAGGCCGGTACGTCCTCCGGCGCGGCTATTTCCTATGAAGTGGAAATGATATCCCTGTATCCCGTGGAGCCTTCCTCGGTGGAAATCGCCCCGCGCGAGGCACAGATGCGCCCCGGCGAAACGCTGACGCTCACGGCGGCGGTGGTGCCGGACTGGGCGGACGATTTAAGCATCGCCTGGTCGAGCAGCGACGAAAGCGTGGCCACGGTGGAAAACGGCGTGGTCACGGCGGTGGGCGCGGGAACATGCGAAATCAGCGCCACGGCGGTCAACGGCGAGGCAGACATATGCGCGCTGACGGTGGAAGAATAAAACCGGGCGTCCGCGCTATTTGATGAAAAAGGAGGGAAAGGCATGAATCCCGTTTTCTGGATATTGCTTGGCGCCGTCATGGTGTGCGGCGGCATCGTCCTGTACATTATGGACAAAAAGAAGAGATAGCGGGCTGGTTATCACTGACTGGGAAACAGGCGCGTATTTCACGGCGACGCGCCTGTTTAGCCGCGCAAACGCCGCCTGCAAAAGCCGCTTTCCCAGGCATGAGGGGGAAGCGGCTTTGCTTGCGGGCTTTTTCAGGCGTTTGGACAAGAAAAAGCAGGAAAACGCTTCTGATTTCCTGCCAAGCGCCGCCGGTAGGCGGCTCAGGGCGCTGACAAAGCCCGCAAACGCAAAAATTGCCCTGAACAAAGAGAAATCAGGGGCAATTTTTGCTTCCTGCGTCAGCTGCACATGCAGCCTGCGGTCACTTACGTCTATGTAAGCTCCCTTGCCTGCAAG
>DVFZ01000016.1 GCA_018712945.1 Candidatus Pullichristensenella stercorigallinarum
AGAGAAATCAGGGGCAATTTTTGCTTCCTGCGTCAGCTGCACATGCAGCCTGCGGTCACTTACGTCTATGTAAGCTCCCTTGCCTGCAAGTTTGCTTCCTTGTCTTGCAGGCTTTCTCATCACTCTGGCAGTCTGTTGACTTTGTCAACATCCTGACCGCCCCGAGGCATCTTCGGGGCGGTTTTCCAGCGTTGAGAGGCGCCGTTCTTATGCTTCTTCCATTACCCGCAGGTAATTCACCGGGTCGGTCGCGCCCTCGGTGGAAATGAGCAACACGCGCGAGCGCTCATCCAGCGCCAGCGCCTCGCGCGCCTGCGCATCCGCCATGATTTCCCACAGCGCGCCCGTGCCTACCGCGCCGCTTTCGCCGGAGGTGATGGCCGGGTCGCCGTCCAGGGGCCGCCCCAGCAGGCGCATGCCCTGCTCTGTCACCGTATCCTCGCAGGAGAGGAAGGCGGAAGCAAGCGCGTGGAGGATGTCCCAGGCGATGGGGCTGGGTTCGCCACAGGCCAGCCCCGCCATCATTGTCGGCATATCGCCTTCCACGGCCTCAATTTGTCCCCGTCCGGCGCTGCGGTAAAAACAGTTTGCCGCCGATGGTTCCAAAATGATGATCTTTGGCGGCGTCTGCGCGTATTTGCCGGCGAAATAGGCCGCCACCGCCGCCGCCATCGAACCGACACCCGCCTGCAAAAAGACATGCGTGGGCGGCGCGTCCATCTGCTCGTCCGCCTCCAGCGCCATAGTCAGATAGCCCTGCATGATCCACATCGGGATTTGCGTATACCCCTCCCAGGCGGTATCCTGCACCAGCACGCCGCCGGGCGTTTCGCGTGCCTGCTGGGCGGCCAGGCGCACGCAGGCGTCGTAATTCATGTCTTCCACGCTCACCTCGGCGCCGAGGGCGCGGATGTTGCGCACACGGCTGTCCACTGTGCCCCGGGGCATGCGCACGACCGCCCGGCAGCCCAGTTCCCGCGCTGTCCAGGCTACGCCGCGGCCATGGTTGCCATCTGTGGCGGTGAAAAACACCGCGTCGCCCAGCGCGCGGCGGCTCTGCGCGCTTGTGAGCGCGGCATAGCTGAGTTTATCTGCTTCCAGCCCAAGCAGGGCGGCAATATGGCGGCCGATGGCATAGGAACCGCCCAGCACCTTGAAGGCGTTAAGCCCAAAACGGAACGACTCGTCCTTGACGCAGATCCTTTCCAACCCCAGGCGTGCCGCCAGCGCCTTCAGCGCCACCAGCGGTGTGGGGGCGTATTGGGGAAAGCTGCGGTGGAAGGAACGCGTTTCCAAGGCCTGCGCGCCTGAAAAGGCGCCGGCACAGGGGCAGGGCGCGCTTTTCGGCGCGCATAGGAACATTTCAATTCCGTGCATGGAGAGATCCCTCCTTTGCCGGCAGCATATCATAACTTCATGGATTTGGAATAGCATGGTAGTCTTTACGTATTTGAAAATACGTGTAAATTGCGGAATTTGACAGCAGAAGCACTGGAACCTTAACGTAAGTTTTGTATAATAAAAACAAATTGAAGTTCGGCAGGAGGACACATTATGCGAAAAACCAAGATCGTTTGCACCATCGGCCCCGCCTGTGATAATGAAGATACGCTTACACAGATGTGCATGGCGGGCATGAACGTGGCCCGGCTCAACTTCTCTCATGGCTCGCACGAGGAACACCTGCGCAAGATCAACTTGATCAAGCGCGTGCGCGAACAGCTCAACATGCCCATTGCCATCATGCTGGACACAAAAGGCCCGGAATACCGCACCGGCCGTCTTGCAGAGGGCAGCGTCATGCTCAACAAGGGCGAGCGCTTTACATTCACCACAGAGGACATCCCCGGCGATCGTGAGCGCGTTTCCGTTTCCTATAAGAACCTGCCGCGAGAGTTGGAGACGGGCGATACGGTGCTGGTCAACAACGGTCTGATGGTTTTTCAGGTAGTGGAATGCACCGATACCGACGTGATCTGCGAAGTGGTTGCCGGCGGTGAGCTGACCGACCGTAAAAGCATGAGCTTCCCCGGAAAAGTGCTCAAGCAGACCTATCTGAGCGAGCAGGACAAGGAGGATATCCGCTTCGGCGTGGAAAACGACGTGGACTTTATCGCCTGCTCCTTCGTCTCCCGCCGCGAGGACCTGCTGGCCGTGCATGCCTGGCTGGACGAGCTGGGCGCGAAGGATATAGACATCATCGCCAAGCTGGAGAACCGTTCCGGCGTCGACAATATCGAGGAGATCTGCGAGGCCTGCGATGGCATCATGATCGGCCGCGGCGATATGGGCGTGGAAATCCCCTTCGAGGAGCTGCCGCAGATCCAGAAAAAGCTGATTACCAAGTGCCGCATGCTGGGCAAGCGCGTCATTACCGCCACGGAAATGCTCGAAAGCATGATCCACAACGTGCGCCCCACCCGCGCGGAGATTTCCGACGTGGCCAACGCCGTCTACGACGGCACCAGCGCCATCATGCTTTCCGGCGAAACCGCCGCGGGCGAACATCCCGTGCTTGCCGTGGAAACCATGTCGCGTATCGCCAGCAAGACGGAAAGCGGCATCCACTACGAAAAGCGCTTCCTCAAGAGCGAGTTCAAGATCCGCAACATCGTGGACGCCATTTCCCATGCCACCTGCGGCATGTCCATCGACGTGCATGCCAAGGCCGTGGCTGTGTGCTCCCTCTCGGGCAAGACTGTGCGCATGGTTTCGCGCTTCCGCTCCCCGGTGGATATCCTCGGCATCACCACCAGCGAAAAAACCTGGCGCAAGTTGGCGCTTTCCTGGGGCGTGACGCCGGTGATGTGCGAAACCCTCGATTCCACCGAGGTGCTGTTCTACTCTGCCAAACGCCTGGCCCGCAAAGCCTTCAATTTGCAGCCGGGCGACCGGATTGTCATCACCGCCGGCGCTACCACCGGCAGGAGCGGCAATACCAACCTCATTAAAGTGGAAACCATCTGACGGCGAAAAAGTGCGCCTTTTCCCTCTCCGGCGGGAAAGGGCGCATTTTTGTGCCCAAAAACTTTCACGGCGCGGCCTTTGGGAATTCATGACTTCTTAATAATTTCCACAGCAATGCGGGGTGCGTTTGTGTTATAATGATGCCGGGCCCACGGCATGCCGGGGGATTCACTGAAGTTTTGGGAGGGATGCGCGGTTTCCGCGCGGATACCAATGATGAAAACAAAGCGGTTTTTTGCGCTTTTGCTGGCGCTGGCGCTGCTTTTTGCCACTGCGAGCGCGCAGGAGCTTGCCAGCGGCGCGAAGGGCGACGCGGTGGAACAGTTGCAAAATCGCCTCTACTACTTGGGCTTTCTGAGCATTACGCCCGATGGCGATTACGGCCCCAAGACCGTCGAGGCGGTTACGGATTTTCAAATGTTTTTCCGGGAAAAAGGCTATAACCTCCGCGGCGACGGCGTCGCCGATGAGGATACGCAGGCGCTTTTGTACGATGACGCCGTGGCTGATGCGAATTATCCGCTCTCCCAGGGCGACAAGAACGGCTATGTGCGCCGCGCCCAGCGCCGCCTGATCGACTTGGGCTACCTGGCCGGTTCCGCCGACGGCAGCTACGGCCAGAATACCGCCGACGCGGTTAAGGCATTTCAGCAAATGCTGATTGATAACGGCGTGGAGGGCATCACCGCCAGCGGCGAGGCCGACGAGACAACCTTGGAATACCTCTATTCCGAGCTGCTGGGCTTCCACATCAGCACGCCGAAGATGTACAATGAGAAGAACCCCCTGTCCCTCACGGCGCAGAATCTCTACGCCGAGGCCGCCGTGCTCATCGACGCGGACAGCGGGGAAATCCTCTTTGACAAGCAGGCTTCCGCGCAGATGTATCCCGCCAGCACCACGAAGGTGATGACGCTTTTGTTGGGGCTGGAGCGCGGCAACCTGGATGAAATTGTAACCGTGCCCGCCTCGGCGGGGCAGGTGCCGGGCGATTCTTCAAGAATGCCCGTCGCCGTGGGCGAGCAGCTTCCCTACAAAGACCTGCTCTATGGCCTGATGATCCGCTCGGGCAACGACGCCGCCAACGCCATCGCCACGCTGACCGCCGGTTCGGTGGATAGCTTTGTGGAGCGCATGAACCAGAAGGCGCAGGAACTGGGCCTGAGCGGCACGCATTACGACAACCCCCATGGCTATCAAAGCGAAACGCACTATACCACCGCCGCGGATATGGCGGCGCTGACCCGCTATGCCCTGCAAAACGAGCAGTTCCGCGAAGTTTTCGAGACGCACACCTATCAGGTGGCCGCTACCAACGTGCGCGCCGCGCGCACGCTGCAATGCAGCTACAAGATATTCGACGATACCTCGGAATACTACTATGCCGATGCCACCGGCGGCAAGACGGGCTATACCTCGGCGGCGGGTTACTGCTTCGTGTGCGCGGCCGAGCGCGACGGCGTGTCGCTGATTGCCGTGGTGTTCCACAGCGGCACCTCCGGCACGGACCGTTGGACGGATGCGGCGCGCCTGTTTGAATACGGCTTCGCGCTGCGGGGCGTGTAGTGGGGGAAAGCAGTGGAATGGCTTGATATGTACGATGAAAACCGCCAACCCACGGGCGCGAAGGCGCGGCGTGGCGAACCGTTCCCGCCGGGCGGGCTGCATCTGGTGGTGCATGTGTGCATCTTTGACCGGCAAGGGAGAATGCTCATCCAGCGGCGGCAGAAAGGCAAATCCGCCTGGCCGGACAGGTGGGACCTGAGCGCTGGCGGCTGTGCCCGCGCCGGTGAAACCAGCCGCCAGGCCGTCGAGCGTGAAACGCTGGAGGAACTGGGCATAGCGCTCGACCTGAAGGGCGTGCGGCCCGCTCTGACGGTCAACTTTTCCCGGGGCTTTGACGACCTTTACCTCATTGAGCGCGACATCGACCTTGCCAGCCTGCGCCTTCAGCCCGAGGAAGTGTCGCAGGTGGATTGGGCCAGCCGGGAAACGGTGCTGGAGATGCTGGAAAGCGGCGCGTTCATTCCTTACCGCCGCAGCCTGATGGAACTTTTGTTTGATATGCGGGGGCAGATGGGCATGTTGCCCGTCCCCTGGCCGGAAAACACATAAAAGCAAGCGCTCCCCTCAAAGGGGAGCGCTCAGACCATTGACAAACTCCTGTCAATGGTCAAAAAATTTTTGGAGAAGGGGGAAGAACCAAAAGGGAAAGAGGCTGAACGTGTCGAAAATATATATACCAAACAAACCAGGCGGTGGGAAAGATGCTCA
>DVFZ01000128.1 GCA_018712945.1 Candidatus Pullichristensenella stercorigallinarum
GCATCGCGCACAAGAAGAAACGGCAAACTGGTTGAGAAAAAATGCACGCGATATGTCGTTCACCGGATTGTGTGATGATCTCAGGCATACAACGGCGCTTTTTCCATACGAGTTCAGTGGGCCAGACGGTAAATACTACGCCACTTGGGAGAATGGGTTAAAAATAATTGCGGAAGGACAAAGCATTCTTATCCCGGAGTCGGATCTTTCAGACTTATGGGATCATATACGTGTTCAGGGGATTGTTGAGACGGGAGAAGACAATACTCCCAAGGCCGTCTTTTATCGGATGTTGAACCAGCTGGGGTATCTTTCACCGGTACGCATTTTGAGCCAGGACGGAATTCATGCAAAAGACGGATACCAGTCAAACGAAGGATATGGCCGGGCATTCGAATTGCGGGGTGAAATGGCATGACTTACGAAGACGTCATTCGGAAAAACTGCGAATCATACTCCCCATCGTGGTGGCCTAAATTCGCCTATCATTATACGGATGTAACGAACGCCGTCAGTATACTATCTTCAGGGTATCTATATAGTCGGATGCAGGCGGAAAAGCTGGGAGTAATGAAGAATGAGAATGCGAGCCGGCAGGTTATTGACATGACGGAGGCGAGTACAACTTCATTTGCCAGGTTTTATTTTCGCCCTTTGACGCCTACGCAGTATCATAACGAAGGATACAAGCACGTTGATATCCGATATCAGGGCGACAAAGAGGCCAATGTTCCTGTTCCCGTTTTTCTGCTTTTTGATTTGGGGACACTTCTAAACATGGAGAATACAAGGTTTTCTGCGTTGGGACAGGCCGGTCATGGTAATCCCACGTATCAGGGGGTAGAAGCGTTTGCGCGGCTTCCCTTTGACAAAATATATAGCGATGGATATTGCGATCAGGATACCCTCCAATATCGTCATGCGGAAATACTGTATCCAGAAGGATTCAGGATCGATCAAGCCTTGAAAGGGGTCTTTTGCAGAAACACGTGTGAGCGTTCGACGCTTCTGAATATTCTGAAAGAACGAAGCTGGGATACCTTTTCCAGATATAAGGACAGAATACGAGTTGCTCGAGATAAGACGTATTACCGAAACGGTTTGTTTGTCGAATCAGCTCTTTTTCATGACGGCATATTCAGCTTCGCTTTTTCAGAAGCGCCGGCCAAAAACGCATATGCCAGAAAGTACGCAAAAGGAATACTGTCACCAATTACGATGTGCTTTCTATTTACATGGAGCAATTCTGAACGAATCATTGCTGAAAGGATGATTGAAATTGAAATAGACTATATCAAATCAAGGCAGCTCGGTTTTCGCATGCAGGCCTTTGATGGCGCGACGCTGCTGAAGTCAACAGTGACAATCGACCATCAGATACTATGTGTTGCTGAACAATCGCTGCTCAATGGCGAAATCATTTGACAATACCGAACATTCAAAGATGACGCTTCAATTCTGGGGCGTCTTTTTTATGCGCCCCACGGAAACAAAAGAAAGCAAGAGGTGAAAGGATTGAGGAAACGGGAACATGCGTTTATTGTGCGGTTGAACAATGATGAGATGTACCACCTGAAGCGGCAGGTGGAAAAAGCGGGACTGTCACGCGAGGTATACATGCGCAAACTGATCATGTGCCGGGAGATACGCGAACGTCCGCAACGCGACTGTGTGGAATTGCTCCGGGAGGTACGCGCGCAGGGCAAGACGCTCCATGCCGTGGCACAGGACGCGCTGCGGCAGGGGTTTGTCAACGAGCGGCAGGTGGAACGTTTGCTGGATGAATACCGTGAGCTGTTGATTGCGGCAAAACGGCTGGTATAAATGGCGGTCGTATGGATTGGCTCCATCCGCCACGCACGCATGCCGCAGGCGGTGCGGTATGTGGCGAACCCGGTCAAGACCGCCTATACGCACAAGAAAAGCGAAGACGCGGCAATGACAGCCAATATTGCCTACGCGCTCAACGCCGGAAAAGGGGCGGGCCGTTTGTTTCAGAGCGTGATTCACCTGGAAAGCGTGGAAACGGCCTGGCGGGAAATGCGTGCGACCAAGGAACGCTGGGGCAAGACGGAGGGAATTCAGGGTTTCCATATCGTACAGAGTTTCAAACCAGGGGAAGTGACGCCGGAGCTGGCGCACAGGATCGGCGTGGAACTGGTGGAACGCTGCTTTGACGGCTTTGAAGCCGTGGTCGGCACGCATTTGGACAGACGGCATATCCACAACCACATCATTCTCAATTCGGTGTCATTTTTAGACGGCCACAAGTATCACAGCACGCAAAAAAGCTATTACGCCGCTTTACGCAAAACCTCCGACGAACTGTGCCGGGAATATGGACTCTCGGTGATAGAGCAGCACGCGCAGGGGCCAAAATCCAAACCGTACAGCGAATGGCTGGCAGAACGGAACGGCCAAAGGACATGGTGTTCCGCCATCCGGGAGGATGTGGACGAGGCAATCAACCAAAGCCGGGACTTTGAAGAATTTGCCGCCAAACTGCGGGCAATGGGATATGCGGTCAAGACGGGAGGAAAGTACGCGGCAGTGCGGCCGCCCGGCAAGGAACGCTTTACGCGCCTGCGGCGGTTGGGAGACGATTATACGGAGGAAGCCCTGCGCGACCGCATCCAAAGGAATCTGGAAAATGACCGGACGAAACTGCCCTTGGGCCAACTGGCACAAAGCGCTCCCCGGATATGGCGGGGCCGGTACGCGGGACGGTTTGGCAGCGCTACACGCCGGAAAGTGCGCGGTTTGCGCGCCCTGTATCTCTGGTACGCCTATCGCATGGGCAATGTGCGCGCCAGCCGCAACAGCGCGCGCAAAACCCATTATCTGCTGCGTGAGGATATTCACAAGCTGCAAAAGCGCGACCGGATGGCCACGCTTCTGGTGAAAAACCGGATTGAGACCTTTGACCAGCTCCACGCACACCGGGACGCTTGCAGGGAGGCACTTGCGTTTTTGTGCAGCCAACGTAAGCAGGAACGGCGCGCGCATCCGGAAGCGCTTTCACAAACGCGGGAGAAAGTCAAGGCGTTGCGCCGGGAACTGCGGTTGTGCGAAGAAATCGAAACAGATTCCCAGATCTTACAGAAAAAACGCGAGACGCTCAGGAACCTGACGCGGCAAAAGCAGCGTTCCAAGAAGCGGCGTAAGCTGTGCCAAGAGAAGGAACGAACCTGATCGAGCGCGCAGGCGAAGCCCGCGACGAGTACGAATCAACAAAATGGAGGGAAAATGCCACTTCTTTATGAGCTGAAACAAAAGCAGGGCCTGCCGCTGGAGGCGAAAATCCTCATGAGCCAAAGGCGCATCCGCGATTGGTACGAGCATTGGCATGGGATGGTCTATGCCTCGGTGAGCGGCGGCCTGGATTCTACGGTGATGTATCACCTCATTCATGCGCAATACCCGGACGTACCCGGCGTATTTGTCAACACCACAATGGAGTTTCCTGAAATCGTGCGCTTTGCGCGCACACTTCCCAATATGACCTGTCTGACGGCGGAAAAAACGCCCGCGCAGGTATTTCAGGAATATGGGTATCCTGTCGTCAGCAAAGAAGTCTCCCGCAGCATTTATTACGCCCGCCGTGGAAGCCGTTGGGCGCTGAACCGCTTTGACGGCCAACGGCCGGATGGCAGTCCATCCTTGTGGTATGCTCGCCGGTACATGAAGTGGAAGTATTTGTTATACGCGGACTTTGGAATCAGCGACATGTGTTGCCACGAAATGAAGCTGCGTCCACTGGTGAAGATCGAGCGGGAGCGAAAGCCGTTCATCGGTACGCTGGCCGAGGAAAGCGAGCGGCGTAAGCTGGCATATTTGGTCACGGGCTGTAATGCCTATACCGCACGGCAACCGCGTTCCATGCCGCTGGGTTTCTGGACGCGGCAGGATGTGCTTCGTTTTATCCGCGACAGAAATATACCCTACGCGCGGGAAATCTACGGCGAAATTGTTGAGGACAGGCAGGGCAATTTGCGGACGACGATGGAACAGCGCACGGGCTGTTTTGCCTGCCCGCTGGGGCAAAACGCCCACCGCAAAAAAGGCGAGGAATCCCGCTTTGAACGTCTCAGGCGGCTGCATCCCAGGCAGTACGACTATGTCATGCGGCCTTTGGAGAGCGGCGGCCTTGGCATGGCCCCAATTCTGGATACCCTGGGAATTCCCTACTGACGGAAGGCGAGTTTGAAAGAAGGGATGTACAATGATGAACGGCGGCGAGGCCGCGGATCAGATGGTATCGTATGCGTTCAAGGGCGGCGAAGTCGTGCTGCGGCTTACCGGCGACGGCGCGAAACACCTGGCGGTCTACCTGGCCAACCTGCTCAAACAGGGCGGCCCCAGCAAGGGCAGGACGACGCTCAAGCGCATGATTGCCGACGGCAGGGAATTGTCCGTACAGCGCATTGACGTAAGCCAAATTCCCTACTTCAACGCGCAGGCAAAGAAGTATGGCGTGATGTTCGTCGCCGTCCGGGATACAAAAGCGCCGGATGGCAAATGCGATATCATGTTCCGCACGGAGGACGCGGCGCGCGTCAACCGCATTTTTGACCGCCTGGCGATTTCCGAACATCCTGATGTGGCGCACATCAAAAGCGATATACTGCGCGCAAAAGAGGGAAAGAACCCTATGAAGGCGCGGAGGGAAGCGAGCGTTTCTCCGTCCGCGCCTGGCTCGCCCGGCAGCGCCGCTACCGGCAAGAGTAGGGCCTCGGTGCGCGGACAGTTGCGCGCTCTGCGCGAGGAGCGACCCGCTGCGCCTGCCGCGGCAATCAAAACACCGCGCGGCAGGCCGGGCAAGGGGCGGTGATATGGCAAAGGAAACGCGCGTCCTGGAAATGGATGCCTACGAATACGGCGTGGTTCTCAACGCCCTGGCCAATTACCGCAACGACGCGCTCGCCAAAGGCCGAACGACCGACCTGATCGACGAAGTGCTCTTGAAGGCCATTGCCGCGCCCCGCAAGGGAAAAATACGGTGCAAGGCAGGAAAGGAAAGAACACGCTGAACAGGCGTGGATATTTGCAAATACCGGCGAAATGAAAATGGCATGTTTGTTTGGACGAAGTATACCTTCACTGGATCAAAAGAAATGGTATGTTCCCGCATGGCTGATTTGAAAAGGAATTTCACACAGGCCGGTTGGCGTTTTACCAGCCGGTTTTTGTTTGGAAAAAGCAAGCGAGGTGAGACGCAATGATGCCCCGACAGGTGGGCAAGCTGGAAAAATCCACGATTCTGCTGTTGGCGTTGGCCGCGATTTTTGTGGCATGGCTGGCATTGCTGGCCGCGCCGCTGCTGGGCGGCACGGAAACGACGCTGTCCGGACTGCTGGAAGGGCTGAACACAGCGCTGGAGCAGCCGTGGCGAATACAATGGTGCGCTCAATCGCCCAGGTGTTTGTTGCTGGCGCTGGGGCTGTACGGCACGGGCGTGTTGGCATGGATAACATCCCGGCGCAGGACAAAGCCCCTCGAAGAATACGGATCGGCGCGTTGGGGCGAAGCCGGGGCAGTCAACCGGCGCTATGCCGCCGCCAGGCCCGCGGAAAACCTGATTCTCACCGAACACGTCCGCCTTGGTCTGGATGGACGCGCCCACCGGCGCAACCTCAATGTGCTGGTCGTCGGCGGTTCCGGCGCAGGCAAGACCCGTTATTACGCCAAGCCCAACGTCCTGCAAGGCAATACATCCTTTATCATCACCGACCCCAAGGGCGAAATATGCCGCGATACCGGCTGCCTGATGAAGCGCCTGGGCTACGACGTGAAGGTGATCGACCTGATCGACATGAACCGTTCCTTCGGTTACAACCCCTTGCAGTACATCACCTCCGACAACGACGTGCTGCGCCTTGTGACCAACCTCATCCGCAACACCACGCCCAAGGGCGCGCAAAACAATGACCCCTTCTGGGAAAAGAGCGAGACGGCGCTTTTGCAGGCGTTGATCCTCTATCTTGTGCACGAAGCGCCGCCGGAGGAACAGAATTTCGGCATGGTCATGGAGCTTTTACAGGCTGCGGAGGTGCGCGAGGAGGACGAGGCATACAAAAGCGACCTCGATATCCTTTTTGAACGCCTGGCCCTGCGCGACCCCGACCATATCGCCGTCAAACAATACCGCATTTTCAAAATGGCGGCGGGCAAAACAGCGAAGTCGATTTTGGTGTCGGTGGGCGTGCGGCTGGCGACGTTCAACCTGGAGGCAGTCACGCGCATGACCAGCCTGGATGAAATGGATATCCCTGCCATTGGCGAGCGCAGGACGGTCGTTTATTGTTGCATCCCGGACAACGATTCCAGCTTCAATTACCTGGTGGGCATGTTTTACACGCAGGTATTCCAACAACTCTACCACCTTGCCGACTACAAGTACGGCGGCCGGCTGCCCGTGCATGTGCATTTTGTCATGGACGAGTTTGCCAACGTTGCCCTTCCGGACGATTTTGAAAAGCTGCTGGCGACCATGCGCAGCCGGGAAATCAGCGTGTCCATCATCATCCAGAACATGGCCCAGCTCAAGGCTCTGTTCAAGGACAACTGGGAATCGCTGGTGGGCAACTGCGATACCTTCCTCTACTTGGGCGGCAACGAGCAGAGTACGCACGAATACGTGTCCAAGCTGATGGGGAAGGGAACCATTGACACGACCACGCATGGGCGCAACCGCGGCAAGAACGGCAGCTATTCCGATAACTACCAACAGACAGGACGCGAACTGTTGACCCCGGATGAGGTGCGCATGCTGGATAACCGCTACGCGCTGCTGTTTATCCGTGGCGAGCGCCCCATCGTGGACGGGAAATTCAATCTGCTTCGCCATCCGAATATCGCCAGCACCCCGGATGGCGGCGGCAGCGCCTATGTGTACGACGGCCTGGAAAATCTGCCCACAGAGCCGCTTTTTGACGCATCACGCCCGGAAGATTATACGCTTCTGGATGGAGATGAATTTGCCCGCCTCCTGCGCGGAGACGACGCGGAGGAAGCGGAACCCCTGGAAACGGAAACCATCCCATTCTATGAGTCTTATGAGGAGTGATACCATGAAAAACGCAAACAAACTCTCGTTCAAACATGCCTGCAAGCGCATTGCCGCCTACGCCGGCTGGTCGCTGACGCTGCTGTTTGCCGCCATTCTCAGCACTGTGCCCGCGCTGGCCGAAGAAGACCCGGTGCGCGTCATCAACAACCTATCGACGTTCATGTTCTCGGTCATCCGCGCCATTGGCCTGATTCTGCTGGGCTTCGGCGTTGTGCAAATCGGCCTGTCGCTGAAATCCCACGACCCCAGCCAACGCGCCAACGGCTTCCTTACATTGGCGGGCGGCGTGATTATCATGTTTGCCAAGGAGATTCTTGACCTGATCACAAAGTAGGAGCTTTAATGCGCATTTTGCAATAAAAAGTCATGCCGCCGCCTGCGGCGTTTTTGGTGCAAGCGGCGGCATATAAGCACATTTGGGGAATCTATTGGGACAACAATTCGCTGCAAAAGGCGCGCAACTCATCAATCACCGTTGTAGAGGACTCCCAGGCAATTCTTGGATGTCAACTTTGGGCATACAGCAAGACCTCCTCGCTGCGGATGCTGTTTAGAAACTCCGGCGAAAGCATTTGGGTTGTCAGCACATCGGCGTTTTTCTGGAAACTGTCTTCAAGGTCGCAAAGCAGGCTGCCAAGCTGGAAAATGGTGCGGACGCGCCCCTTCTCGATTCGGAAATCGAGGTCGCTGTCGGATGTAGCCTCGCCGCGCGCGTAAGAACCAAACAGGTACAGCGCCGCCACGCCATGAGATTCTGCGATGGGCGAAGCAATGGCTTTGATTTCGTCAATCGTATAAATCTTTCCGCACACATAGGCCACCTCCTCACCCTTATTATACTTAAAGTGCCCGTGCAAATCAACCGGCCAACCGGAATCCAATTAACAATCCGACAGGGGACTGTGGTTGGAGCCTCCAAGAAACCCTCTTGCGGCAGGCGGCGCAAACCAATCCACAGCAACCCATAGCACACCTCTGGAGAGAGGTCTATAAATACTACTCTATATATGATACGAGGTGACGTCCCTTTATGTTTGGCGGTGAAAACTGGGTTGTAGAAAACATCGTCAACGCCTTAAACACATGGAATACCAAGATGGCGGAAATCTGGCAGCTCGTCACGCAGTCGCCTCAGGAATTCAAAGGCGGCGCGGTCTGGCGGGTGATCGAGGGCATCCACGGTTCGCTGGTGGCCGTGGGCCTGGCGCTGTTGGTACTGTTTTTTGTGATGGGCATTGCCAAGTCCACCATCAACCTGACGGAATTGAAGCGCCCGGAACAGGCCGTGCGCTTCTTTTTGCGCTTTGTGCTGGCCAAGACAGCCGTCACCTACGGCATGGACTTGATGCTGGCCATCTTCAAAATTTGCCAGGGCGTGATGAACGCGGCCACCGGCCGCTTCGGGAGCATGGCCGCGGCCACGGCGACGCTGCCGGATATCATCCGCGAGAAGATTGTATCCGTAGGATTCTGGGAGTCCATTCCCCTGTGGGCGGTGACGATTCTCGGTTCGCTGCTGGTCACGGTCATGTCCTTTGTGATGATCCTCAGCGTCTACGGGCGCTTTTTCCGCCTTTATACCTATACGGCGCTCGCGCCCATCCCCCTGGCGACCTTTGCCGGGGAGGGAACATCCGGCGTGGGCGTACATTTTCTCAAGTCCTACGCGGGCGTATGCCTGGAAAGCGCCGTAATTGTCATTGCCTGTATGATCTTTACCGCATTTTCCTCCAGTCCGCCGGTGAACATCAACGAAGGCTTGTCCGCAACCAACGCGGTGTGGAGTTACCTGGGGGAGACGGTATTTTCCATGCTGGTGCTGGTCGGAGCCATCAAGATGAGCGACCGGGTTTGCAAGGAGATGATGGGCCTGTGACACGATGGCGCTGGAAAATACGATGGAAGGAGAGCAAACATGGAAGTCAAGGTTCCCCGCGATGTACTTAAATATGAAGAAGCGATGTTCTTCGGCCTGTCCCTGCGGCAGTTTCTCTATTCCGTACTGGCCATTGGCGCGGCAGTGGGCACATATTTTCTCGCCGACCCCCTGCTGGGTACGGAAACGGCGAGTTGGCTGTGCATTGTCGCCGCCCTGCCCTTTGCCCTGATGGGGTATGTCCGCTATAACAACATGACCGCGGCGCAGTTTGTACGCGCCTGGGTGCGCTCGGAATTGCTTTTCCCCAAGGTACTGGTGTATCACGGCTACAACCTTTACCACGAATGTCTGGAGCAGGGCCGCGCAGAGACGGGTAAGCCCAAGCGCCGCAAGCAGGACGGGAAGCCCGCCAAAAAGCAGGCCAGGAAGCGCTGGCGCGAAAAAGATTTTGAGCGGCGCGGCCGCAATATCTACAAATTCAGAAAGAAGGGAAAGAGCATACGATGAAAATGATACAGTCGTTGCGCCGCCGGGATCGGGAGCATTACCCCATGCCCAAATCCGTACAGCAATGGATGCCCGTCCAGCGCGTCTACGCGGACGGCATTTTCTTTTATGGGGGCCGCTTCAGCAAGACCTTCCGTTTTACAGACATCAATTACGCCATTGCCGCCAAGGAGGATCAGATGTCCATGTTCCTGCAATGGTGCGCAGTAATCAATGCCCTGGATGTGGGCGCGGCCATCAAACTGTCGTTGTACAACCGCCGCGTCAATCGCGCCGACTATGAGCAGTCCATCATGATGCCCATGCGCAACGACGCGCAGGACGTATACCGCGGCGAGTGGAACGAATTTATTCTCGAACAGGCAACCAGCGCCAACAATAACATTACGCAGGACAAGCTGCTGACCATCAGCGTACAGAAAAAGAACATTGAGGAGGCCCGCAGCTATTTTGCCCGCATAGGCGCGGAATTGCAGGCGCGGTTTGCGCAACTTTCCTCGTCGCTGACAGCGCTGGACGCCAAAGAGCGTCTACGCATCTTCCATGATTTTTTCCGCAGCGGGCGCGAGGAGGAGTATCAATTTGACCTGCGCCGTTCGGCGCGCCGGGGTCACTCGCCGCTGGACTATATCTGTCCGGACAGCATCGAAATGGAAAAAGACCACTACTGCATCGACGGGCGTTGGGGCCGGGTGCTGTATCTGCGCGACTATGCCAACTACATCAAAGACACCATGATTCAGGAACTGTGCGACCTCAACCGCACGATGATCCTGACGATTGACATGATCCCTGTCCCCACCGACGAAGCCGTCAAACAGACTACGTTGCAACTGGACAAGGTGGAAGCAAACGTTACGCGATACAACCAGCGCCAGCAGGCAAACCAGAACTTCACCGGCGCGATCCCGCACGATATGGAGTTGCAACGCAAGGAAGCCAAGGAATTTCTTGACGACCTGACCACGCGCGACCAGCGCATGCTTTTGTGCTGCGTAACCATGACCCATACCGCCGCCAGCCTGGAAGAACTGGACGGCGATACGGAATCCCTGCTCTCGGTGGCGCGCAAGCATCTTTGCCAGATGTCCACGCTCAAATACCAGCAATCGGACGGCCTGAACACGGTATTGCCCTACGGCGTGCGGACAATCGATACGCTGCGTACCATGACCACGGAATCCACCGCCGTGCTCATGCCCTTCAAAACCCAGGAACTGTTTGACAGCGGCGGGATTTGCTACGGGCATAACATCATCAGCAAAAACCTCATCGTCATTAACCGCAAAAACCTCCTGAACGGCAACGGTTTTGTCTTTGGCGTTTCCGGCTCCGGCAAGTCGTTTTTGTCCAAGGAGGAGTTTATCAACATCGTCCTCAATACCGGCGATGAAGTGTTGCTGATCGACCCGGAGCAGGAATATGGCCGCCTGGTGCGCGCCCTGGGCGGGGAGGTCATCAATATCTCCGCTACCAGCCCCAACCACATCAACGCGATGGATGTGTCGAGGGAATATGGCGATGTAGAGAACCCGATTATCCTCAAATCGGAATTTATCCTCTCCCTCTGCGAAATGGCCGTGGGTACTGGCGTGCTCAGCGCCAAGGAAAAGTCGCTCATCGACCGCTGTATCGCCGCCACATACAAGGGCTATGTACAGCGTGGCTTTACCGGTAAACCGCCCACGCTCCAACATTTCCATCAGGAACTGCTCAAGCAGGCAGAACCGGAGGCGCGGGAAATTGCCCTGGCCATCGAACTGTTTACCCGCGGCAGCCTCAATACCTTTGCCCAGCAGACGAATGTCGATACCATGAACCGCATCGTCTGCTACGATATCCATGAGCTTGGCAAGCAGCTCAAGCCTTTGGGCATGCTGGTCGTGCTTGACGCCATCTACAACCGCATCGTCCGCAACCGGGAGCGCAGGCGCAATACATGGATTTATATCGACGAAATATACCTGCTGTTCCAGAACGAATACTCTGCCAATTTCCTGTTTGAGCTGTGGAAGCGCGTGCGCAAGATGGGCGCGTTCTGCACGGGTATCTCGCAAAACCTTGAGGATATGCTGCAAAGCCACACAGCGCGTACCATGCTGGGCAATTCGGAATTTCTGATTCTGCTCAACCAGGCGGCTTCCGACCGCGCCGAGCTGGCGCGGCTTTTGAACATCTCTGATACGCAACTAAACTACATCACCAATGCCGATGTGGGCAAGGGCCTGATTCGCTGTGCGGGCAGCATCGTCCCCTTTGAAAGTCAGTTTCCCAAGGACAGCCGCCTCTACCGGCTGATGACCACCAAACTCGAAGAAGTTGAGGATACATAAGGAGAGAAAGAAAGCACATGGAAAAGAATTACGGAGAACTTCCCGGATTGGATGTGCGCGTATATCCCCTCAAAGAGCCGCAGGGCAATTTGTTGGCGATGGCAAGCGTTACCATTGCGGAGTCTTTCGCTGTGCGCGGCCTGCGCGTGCTGGAAGGGAAAAAAGGCCCCTTTGTCTCCATGCCGCAGGCAAAGAGCGCCAAGGGTGAATGGCGGGATATTTGCTTTCCGGTCACAAAGGAAGCGCGTGAGGAGCTTAACCATGCCGTGCTGAATTGCTACCGGGAGCGGTTGGAGGAAACCAGGGCCGAAATGGAAATGGGAAAGCATGAAGCGCGCTCTCCCGTCTCTCCCCCATTGCCGCCCACGCCGCAGCGGGGCGAGGCCCGATGAACGCGCCCGGAGCGTAGCATCGTGAAAAAGGCGGGAAAATTTATCAAGACCAGGCCGCGCATGGTGCGCGGCCGCAAAATGGCGCTCCCCGAAACAGCGGCCCGCCTTGCAGCGGGTCGGGCACAGGCGGCAAGGAGGCAGGCAGAACGGTCGCGGGAGGAAACCAAACCGGAGGGCGAAGCGGTATCTGCCGCGCAGGAGCGCATGGGACAGGCCGCGCGAGCCGTACCCTGCGTGGCATACCGTCTGACCAGGGCGCAACTTCAGCTTTTGCGGCGCGGTTTTTCCCGGATGCGCAGGAGACGGACAGAACCATTTGACGATCCGGCCAAACGGCCCTTGAGCGCGCGGGAAATCGCCGGTGGCCGGGAAAGACTGCATATGCGCGGTATGACGGCGGCAGGACACACAGCGGCCAGCCCACCGGGAAGGTCAGGCATAAATCCGCGTGGCGATACCGCCGTGCGCGTCAGGACGGTAAACGCCGCCCCTTTGCATGGGCGGCCTGCGCCCAGCCTGCCACGAACCCGCGCCCAGGGCGTACAAACAGCAAGGACAAGCGGGCGGATGGCTATGCAGGCTGGACAGATATCCGGGCAGGCCGTCCAGCAGGCAGCACTGGAATCTGCGCGTATTTCCACAAACGCGGCAAAGGCGGCGGAACGCGCTGCGCGGCGGGCGGCGCAACTGAGCGCCCAGCGCACGGCGCAGGCCGCGCGGCATATGGCAAATGTGGCGCGCAAGGCATCCCAACGCCTGACCGCGCAACTGCGCCGGGCTTCGCAGGCAGCAATACGCGCCGCGTTGTTGGCGGCGCAGGCGCTGCTTAAATTCTTGCTGGCGGGCGGTTGGGTGATCGTGCTGATTGTTCTGGTGCTGGTGATCTGCGCCGCGTTGCTTTCCTCGCCCTTTGGCATTTTCACCCATTCCGGGGGCAACGCTTTCCCGGATTCCATGTCGTTGGATAAGGCCATTGCCACCATTAACGAGGAATACGTCGCGGAGATCGAGCGGCTCGGCGGCGGGCGTTCCGATACGCACGTCGTTATCCAGGGCAATCTGGACGGCGGCATGGAACCGGCGAATTGGGTGGACGTGCTGGCGGTTTTTTCCGTGCATTTGACCATGCGCGAGGAAAATGCCACCGATGTGGTAGAGCTTACGCAGGAGAAGGTCAATGAGCTGCGCCGCGTCTTTTGGGATATGAACCGGCTTACCACCAGCACCGGCGTGGATGAAAATGGTGAAACCACCTTTTATATCGAGGGTACTTCCCGTTCGTATCAGGAAATGTTTGAACCCTATGGCTTTTCAGAGCAGCAAAAGCAGTTGATTGCCGAATTGATGAGCGACCAGTATTATGCGTTTTGGGCCAATTACGTCAATACGTCGATGGGCTATGGACCCGACGACTGGGGCGGCGTCGTCACCGTTGGGCCGGACTACCGGCCATCCATGTCGGGTAGCGTGATGAATATTCCCAAAATATATCAGTTTGACTACAAGCAAACGGTTTGCACCATTGGCGGGCAGCGCAAGTCGGTGTCTACATCCGGTTGTGGCGCAGCCTCCATGTCGATGGTCATTTGCTACCTGACTGGAAATACCACTTCGCAAAATCCTTATACGCTGTTCAAGTGGGCCTACAATGAGGGCTATTATTCCGGCGACGGCCTGGGCCACAGCGCCTTGAGCGCGATGGGCCGGCTGTATGGCGTGAGCGGTTCATGGATCGGCAAGGATGGCGAGGCCATTATCGCTGCGCTCAAGTCCGGCCATCCCGTCATTGCGCACATGGGCAAGGGCGTCTTTACCCGCAACGGGCATTACATTGTATTGCGCGGCGTGACAGACGATGGCAAGATATTGGTCAACGATCCCAACAGCAAGTCGCGTTCTGAGAAAGCCTATCCGCTCTCGACAATCCTCAAACAGTCCAAGACCTCGGAGCCGTTTATGATTTGCTCCAGAGCGTCTTAAAATCCATCAGAAAAGGAGTTTCCGTATGAAAAGAATCATTCCTGTTTTGCTTGCCATTTGCCTGTGCATGAGCGCTTGCTTCGGCGCGTCCGCAAGCGTGCTGACCCTCGGCAGTACGTCCACAGCCAACGGCTCCGAGGCGTTGTATCAGAACATCGACCGGGCAATCAGCGCCTTGGACGGCGCGGTAATTGCCAAGGGGCAGACCTTTTCCTTCAATGAAACGGTCGGGGCGCGGACGGAGGGAAACGGCTTTGTTTCCGCGCCGAATGGGAATGGCGTGCGCGTTATAGGCGGCGGCGTATCGCAGGTGGCGGCTACGCTGTATATGGCCCTGCGCGAATTGGGTGAAAGCATTGCCTATGAAGAACGCCACACCTTCGGGGCAGCTTTCAAAGCCGGCTATGCGCAAAACGTTGCGGATACGGTGTTGACAGACTATGCCCGCGGCCTGGATTTCCGCTTTACCAACGGGCATACGGAGAACCTCGCCATATCCATGTGGCGCTCCGGCAATGTGTTGTTTTGCCAGCTGACCGGCACGGAGGCCGCGAGCGCGCAGCCCACCGCCTCGCCTGAACCGGGCGCTTCCCCGAAGCCGGAAGCAAGCGCGCAGCCAACGCACAGCGGTACATTCTATACGGTAAACGCTGATAACTACATCAACCTGCGCGCCTCCGCTTCCTCGCAGGCCGAAGTGCTTGCAGAGGTTCCGCGCGGCGAAAGCGTCCGCTTTCTGGGAGAAAAGGACGGGGAATTTCTCAGGGTGGAATACGCCGGGAAAACCGGCTATGCCCACGGTGATTATCTGCGCCTGCGCGAGACAGACGCGGAAACCCTGACCGTCGTCAACTGCCGTGAGAGCGTGACGTTGCGCAAGGAGCCTTCGACGTCGGCAGAAGCCTTGGCCAGCGTTCCTTTGGGAAGCCAGGTGCATAACCTCAGAGACGCGGAAGGCGAATTTATCAAGGTGGAGTATAACGGCAAAGCGGGGTATATCCTCGCGGAGTATCTTTCGGTATAGGACTTCAAGCAAGCCTGCGCCCGCCCATGACCCTGTGTGGTCATGGGCGGGCGCTTTTTTGCAAATCATGGTGGATATGAAAAAGAGATTATTTGACACGAATATGGACCTTGATTGAGGGAAAAATGACTGCGAATTGAGCGCAAAATAGGCCTTTACAGGGCACATATTTCTATGCTATATTATACTCAGCAAGAGCAAGGGAAACGGTGAAACAAGCGAGAAATGCCCAAGCATTTTTCTCTGTTTAATCCTTGGTTTTGCTCGTCTTCTAAAAGCAAAATAGCTTGTCAAGAAGCGGCACAAAGAGATAGAAAAGCGACACGCAACAATGCGGGCCGCTTTTTTCATTTCCAAGAAGAATGGAGGAAGAATATGAACCAGGTATTTATTTCAGGAATCATAGCGGACAGGCCGCGGCTGACGCAGCCGGAGAACGGGGCGGCGCACCTGATGTTCGCGCTGAGCATGCGGCACCGGACGGCAAAGGGCGTGGTAAAGCAGGAGCTTTACACGGTCAACGCCTGGAACAGGGTGGCGCTGTGGGGCGCGGAGCAGCTTGCACAGGGCCAGCTTGTGGCGCTGCAGGGCTATCTTACCCAGCACGCGCGCGAAAGCGGCGTGCTTGCGGTGGAAATAACGGCGGAGGAATTCCTCCTTTCGGCACGCAAGACCGGCGGACAGGAGCGGGAACAGAAGCAGGCCTCGCCGCCCGCCGCCATGGGACGGGCGGACAGCGGCAGGAAAGCCCCGGCGATGGGAACTGTCGCCCAAGCAGAGGAACAACATGAAACCCCGGACGAGCAGGATAGACCGGAAGCGGCTTCGGCAATCGAGGCCGCTTCTTAGCATCTATAAAAAACCACGAAGGGGGCGATGCCATTGGGCGTGTGAAAAAGACAGAGGCACTTTCGCGGAGGGGAGGTGAGAATCCGTGGAAGCGAATCTGACGCAGCTTCTCGAACTGGCAGTGCAGCAGGGGGTCTGGGCGGTATTGTACATCTACCTGTTTTTCAGGATGCTCAAGGAAAACAAGGAGCGCGAGGAACGGTACCAGACCATGATCGACCGGCTGAGCGGCAACATCGAGGATGGGATCGGCAAGATCCAACAGAAGCTGGACAGCCTTGCGGGAAGCGACGCTTCCCATGACGGCGGCTCCGGCGCGGGAAGCAACGGCAATTAGCGCCAGTGCAACCGGCAGAAACAACCGACAAATCAAAGAGACATGAAAGGAGGCTCATCATGGAAAACACCATGACCATGAGCAAGAGCTACGAGCAGAAACTGCTTGAGCGCCGCTCGGAGCTGTTTGAACAGGCGCCGGGCGAGGAAGCCGTGGAAAAGCGCGAGGAGAGCGTCAAGCACTTCCGCCTTGGCCCCGGCCGCTATCAGGCGGTTGTGTATGCGGAACCCGTCCACTACAAGGAGGAAGGCTCCAGTGCGTGGAAGGAGATCGACAACAACCTGGACGACGGAACAAACGAAGCCGGCCAGCCCATCCTGCGCAACCGCGCCAACAAGCTGCGCGTGGAGTTGAGCAAGAGCGCGGACAGCGGCAAGCTGGCGCGCATTGAAGAAGGAGGCCATGTGCTGGAATGGTCGCTGGACGGCATGCCCGCGGCGGTGGCGCCGGTTGTGCGCCAGGGCGCGGCGATCAAGCAGGCGCGGCTGGTGGAGCGCGCGCAGGCGACGCCCCTTTTCGTGGGCCGCACCCGCGCAAGCCTCGAAGCCGCCGACCTGTCCGTTTTGGAGACGGAGGCGGAAAAGCGCGGCGACCTGACCGAGAAGATGGACAGCGACGCCACCTATGCAAACGTCCTGCCCGGCCTGAGCGTGCGCTACACTTTGCACGGCCAGTCGCTGAAGGAAGACCTGATCCTCGCAAACGCGGCGGCGCTTTCTTACGCGGCCCTGCGCCTGCCGGACACCTACAATTACGCCGTGCAGGAGAACAACAGCGTATCCGTGCGCGACAAGGAGACCGGCGAGGAATACTTTGTGTTTGACCCGCCGCTGGTCTACGACGCCCAGGGCAACGAGACGGTGGCCACTGTGGCGCTCACCCCCGTGAGCGACGGCGTGCGCATGAGTTACGCGCTGGACGAAGCCTTTCTGGCGCAGGCCGTGTTCCCGGTGACGATCGACCCGGTCACCCATTCCACCAGCGCCAATAAGAATACGGAGTTTTCCTGCATCGCGGAAGGCGAGAACCGCCATTACGACCAGACCAATGAGGATATCAAGGTGGGTACCCTCAACGGAAAGAAGTGCGTGGGCATGCTGCGCTATCTGAAGCTCGCGCCGCTGGAATCCTCCGATACGATCATCCAGGCGCAGCTGTGCATGTACCCCAAGAGCAGCTCGACTTCGAAATACATCGGCGTATACCCGATCAACAAGGATTGGGACAAGATGACGGTCAACTGGGCCAACTTCGACCCGTATGACGAGGAGAACATCGGCCAGGACGCCATCGAATGCCAGAAGGGTTCTTCTTCGAGCCCCATTGTATTCGACGTGACCAACCTGTACCGCCGCTGGTGCATGCTGGATGAGGATGGGAACAGCCAGAACTTCGGCGTCGCCTTCCACACGCCGCTGAACATTCCCGCGCCCAACCTCTCGCTGCTGTATTCGTCGGTGGCGTCGAGCAGCCGCCAGCCGGTGATGTACCTGTACTACGTCAGCCATGCCGGCCTGGAAAACTGGTGGCAGTATGAAAGCCGCTCGGCCGGACGCGCGGGCACGGTCTACGCCGACCTGTTCAACGGCAACATGGTGCTGGAACATACCGACACCACGATGACGGGCAACCGCATGCCGGTATCGGTCAGCCACTATTACAACTCCTGCACCTCCAACGCCAACGACCATGCCTGCGGCAAGGGCTGGAAGACGAGCGCGCATCAGAAGATCACCAAGGAATCCCTCAACGGCACGGATTACTTCGTGTGGGAGGACGGCGACGGCACCGAGCACTATTTCGCGGAGACGGGCTCCCAGCCGTACAAGGATCAGGAGGGCATGGACCTGGAGCTGAACCTGTACGAATCGGACGGCTACATCATCATCCGCGACAAGGGCGATAACCGCATGCGCTTCAACATCCTCGAACCGGGGCTGGCATGGCTGGTGGCCGCGCGCGACGCGCTGAACAATGAGGTAAACTACACGTATGTAAGCGGCTATGAAAAGCAGGGCCGCATCTCCAAGATCACCGACCCGGCCGGGCGCGAGACGGTGTTTAACTACTCGGGCGATTTGCTTGCCAACATCCGCATTCCCGACACGGAAGCGAATACTTACCGCTATGTGTATTTCACCTACGACAGCAGCGAGCGCCTGACGGGTATCCGCTACAGCGAGCTGGGCGGGACGACGCCGCATACGGTGTACACCTACGACGGCACGACCGGTATCCTCATTCGGGCGAAGAACTACGATGGAATCCGCGTGGATATCGGCTACGAGGCCAAGAGCCGCTACAACAACACCATTTTCGACGAAGGCGCGAACGACCAGATGCGGCGCGTGACCTCTCTGGAAACGGTGCATGTGAACGCTTCCAACGCGGTTACCAGGAGCGGCGCAAAGCAGCTGTTTGACTACCAGCATATGTGCACCGTGGTGACGGCGGTAGAAAACACCACCTCCGACGCGGGCAAGAAGCTGTATTACCAGTTTAACGACAGCGGCAACGTGGTGGCCATGCGCGACGAATTGGGCTTTGGCCATTTCACCAAGTACGAAGCGGGTGTTGAGAACAAGCCCAGCGAAGTATCGAAGCTGCGCAAGGCCGTGGTCAACCAGCTGCGCAAGATCGACTTCAGCAGCCAGTGGACGGCGTCCGAGGGGACTTCCACGCGCGATACATCCGTGACCTGCATGGGTATGCCGTCGATCAAGATGGTGGCTACGAACACGCCCACGGAGTACCGGCAGGAAGTGACCCTGAAGGCGAACACAAAGTACACCTTCTCGGCCTACGTCAAGGTGCAAAACGCCATTGAGGAGGGCGCGGCCTATGTCGCTTTGACGAAGAAATCCAACGCTTCGGACACTGTATACAGCGACCTTGTGTTTGGCACTACGCCCGCGGCGCTCGACAACGGCATGCCCACGGACGGCTGGGAGCGCGTGACCGTCCAGCTTGACCACAACGCCTCTGTGGACGAAGCGTACTACGCGGAATTCCACTTCGGCTCCGGCACCGGCACAGCGTGGTTCTCCTGCCCGCAGCTGGAGACCGGCACGGTGGCCAACTCGGTCAACCTTTTGAGCAATGCGGACTTCCATGTCACCACCACCAGCGGCGAGCAGACCCTGCCCGCGGACTGGTCGAAATCCAGCAACGACCTGGACACCGAGCCGACCGGCGTGAAGCTCGCCAGCACCGACCCGGACTTCCCCGAGGCGCTGGAGGGCAATTACGTGCAGGTTGAAGGCCGGCCGGACATGACGCAGTATGTGGGCTTTGCGCAGGAATTGGACATCAGTGGCAAAAAGAACGACGTGCTGGTATGCGGCGGCTGGGCGAGCGCCCACAGCGTGCCCAACGCAGACACGGTGGAACGCGGTTTCGGCATCGCCATCCAGCTGCAGAACGCCGGCGGCGAGTGGAGCAGCTACGCCATGCGCCCGTTCAACGGCGAATGGGTGGGCTGGCAGTACGCGAGCCACGCCCTGGTTGTGCCCGGCGACTTTGTGAAGCTGCGGTTCATCATCCTCTACACCAGCAACTGCAACTACGCCAAGTTTACCAACCTGTACCTGCACCGCGAGCAGTTTGGCGTCAGCTATGGTTACAGCGGCACCGACCGGCGCAACGTCGTTTCCACGACCAACCTGGCCGGCATGCAGGAACACATGGAGTACGACGGCGAGGACAACCTCACCCGCTACGTCCAGCCCGGCAGGGAGAACGTTGAGGCTAACAAGTATGTGGAATGGTATGGCGATTCCGCTTCCGATCAGGCCAAGCACCTGCTGCTGCGCGAGCGGACGCCGGAGAAAGTGGTCAATTATCACGATTACGACAGCTATGGGAACCGCACCAGCACCCGCCGCGTGGACTACCGCGTGAC
>DVFZ01000129.1 GCA_018712945.1 Candidatus Pullichristensenella stercorigallinarum
CGTGGGCGAGACGCGGCAGAAGGTTCAGGACGCCATACGTGACGAACTGAATGCGCCCGTCACCATCCACGACTTCCGCATGGTGACCGGGCCGACGCACACGAACGTCATCTTTGACGCGGTGATTCCCAACGAGCTTTCCATCTCCGACGAGCAGGCACGCAAGGAAATCAATCAGGCCGTTTCCCGTCTGCCGGGCAACTATCACGCCGTCGTCACCATCGACAAGCCCTATCTGGGCGAGGAGGAAACGTGAAAGCGCTGGAGGAAATGACCGCGGATGAACTGGCGGCGTTGTTTCCCATCATCCTTGTGCCGCATCAGGACGCCTGGCAGGGCTGGTTTATGCGGGAAAGCGCGCGCTTGCGGGCGCTGCTGCCTCTGGAGCAGATCTACCAGCTGACGCATGTGGGTAGCACCGCCATCGAAGGCATCTGGGCCAAACCGACGGTGGATATGCTTTTGGAGGCAACGGATGAAGCCGCTTTTCTGTCACTGGCCGCGCGCCTTCCGGACTGTGGTTATATCCACATGCGCCACGAGCGCGAACGCGCCTCTTTTAACCGCGGATATACGCCGCAGGGCTTTGCGCCGGAGGTATTCCACCTGCACCTGCGCTTGCGCGGAGACGCGGATGAAGTGTATTTTCGGGATTATCTGAACCTCCATCCCGAGCTGGCAAAGGAATACGAACGTCTTAAGCTCTCCTTGTGGCGTCCCTTTGAACACGACCGTGACGGCTATACCGCCGCCAAGGGAGAATTCGTGCGCCGCATTACGGAACAGGCCAAGCGGTATTTTCAGGGCGAGTTTTAAGGGCAATCAGAAAAAACGACCAGTGCGGATTTGCACCGGTCGTCTGTTTTTTTATCGTTCCTCGCGGTCGTAATTTGTGCCGCAGCCCTTGGGCTGTACCTTCTCACGCGACATGCGTATAGAGGTGATGACCAATACAATGGCCGTCACCAGGAACGGCAGCATCGAGAAAATCGGCGCGCTCACATCGCGCAGGAAATCGGGCTTGTAGAACTGCAATACGCTCAAAGCACCGAATACAAGCGAGCCAAAGATGGCGCGGTACGGACTCCAGCTTGCGAAAATGACCAGAGCCACGGCAATCCAACCCAGGCCGTTGACGCAGTTCTGCACCCACAGGCCCTTGCAGGTCACAAAGCACACGTATCCTCCGCCCAGGCCGCAGATGCCGCCGCCGATGAGTATGTGTACATACTTGTAGAGGGCGACGTTTACGCCGGCCGCGTCCGCCGCACCGGGGTTTTCGCCCACGGCACGCAGGTTCAGGCCGCGGCGGGTGTGGTTGAGATACAGCCCCATGACAATGGCGCAGGCCACGCCAATAATGACGAATATGTTGTTGTTAAACAGCAGCGGCCCGATATAGGGAATATCCGCCAGCAATGGAATGCGGATGCTGCCAAACGACGCCTGCAACTCCGCGGAAAAGGAGGCCGAGGCGGTGCCGCCCGCCAACAGATTTTCACCGATGAGGCTGGCAAGCCCCGTGCCAAAGATGGTCAGCGTCAGGCCGGTGACGTTCTGGTTGGCCTTGAGGGTAACGGTCAAAAAGGCGTAAATCAGCGCGCCCAACATGCCGCCGCCAAAGGCCGCCAGCAGCGCGAACACGGCGCTGTTGGTATAAAAGCCGCCCAGGAAGCCGAAGATAGCCCCCATGTACATCATGCCCTCGACGCCGAGGTTGATGTTGCCGGACTTCTCCGTCAGGATTTCACCCAGCGTACCCAGCAGAAGCGGCATGCCCGCCGGGATTGCCGCCAATATGAAGTTGAACCACACGCTGTCAGCCACGCTCAACGCCTCCTTCCAGCTTGTCTGCCCGGCAAATCCGGTGGGTCAGGAAAAACTCACAGCCCAGCACGAAAAAGAGAATGATGCCCTGCAAGACCTCCGCCGTCGCTGCCGAAAGGTTGTAGACCGACTGCACCGAGGCGCTGCCCTTTTCGAGGATGCAGAAAAGCACCGAAACGATCAGCATGCCGATGGGGTTCAGCCGCGCCAACCACGCCACAGTGATGGCCGTAAAGCCCACCCCACCGGCCACGGTGTCGTTGAGCGTCCTGTCTGCGCCAGAGGCCTGCAACATGCCGGCAAGGCCGCAAATGCCCGCCGAAAGGAACATCGTGCGGATGACCACGCGCTTGACCGGAATGCCCGCATAGCGCGCCGTAGCCTCATTTTCGCCGACCACCGTCAACTCATAGCCCTGTTTGGAATGGCGCAGATAGATATACAGAAGCACTACCAGCACCAGGGCTACAATCCAGCCGATGTGCACGCCCAGCACTTCCGGCAGACGCGCGGAGGGGGCAAAACGGGCGACCTTGAAAAAACCGAGCTGTGAAGGATCGCGCCATGGGCCCTGTTGCAGGGCTTGAATGGTGTAGAGGGCCACATAGTTGAGCATCAGCGTCAAAAGCGTCTCGTTGGTGCCAAAACGGCACTTGAAATAGGCGGGAATCATGCCGTACAGGCCGCCGGCGATCAGGCCCGCCAGCGCCATGACGACGAGCAGTATCCACTGCGGCCAGTCGTCGTGGAAAAGGGCAAAATACGTCGCCGCGATTGCGCCCACGCAGATCTGACCTTCCGCGCCGATATTCCAGAAGCGCATCTTGAAGGCGAGCGTCACGCCCAGCGAGGTAATCAGCAGCGGTATAACCAGCCGAGCCGTCAGTTCAATGCTCATCTGCGAGCCGAGCGAGCCGGTAATCATCGTCTGGTAAATCGCCAAAGGGTCATAGCCAAGAACCGCCATAAAAACGCCGCCGGTCAGCAGGGCCAGCAAAATCGCGCACAGACGCACCGCCCAGGATTTGCCCTGGGAAATATCGGCGCGCCGGATGACGCGCAGAGGAAAGCCCTTAGCCATTTTCCATCGCCTCCTCCATCGAAGAACCGGTCATCATCAGGCCGATTTGTTCCTTGGTCACCATGTTCGCGTCCACAATGCCGGTCACGCGGCCGCCGCACAGCACCATGATGCGGTCGCACAGCTCCAGAAGCACGTCCAGGTCTTCGCCGATATAGAGCACGGCCACGCCCTTCTGCTTCTGCTCGTTGAGCATGTGGTAAATGGTCATGGAAGAATTGATGTCCAGGCCGCGCACGGGATAGGCGGTGATGAGTATGCGCGGGTTCGAGGCGATCTCCCGTCCCAACAGCACTTTCTGCACGTTGCCGCCGGAGAGCTTGCGCACCGGCGTATGGATGCTTGGCGTGGAAATGTTGAGCTGTTTGACCAACCGGTTGGCCAGATCGCGCGCGGGGGCGCGGTCTACCAGCGCGCCGGGCTGATTCTGGTATTCCTTGAGCAGCATGTTGTCCACCATGCCCATGGAGGCAACCAGGCCCATGCCCAGACGGTCTTCAGGAATGAAGGACATCGAAACGCCGCGGCGGATGATCTCGCGAGGGGAAAGCCCCTCCAGGGAGACGTGCTGGCAGAGAATTGCGCCCCCAGCGATGGGCTGCAAGCCGGCGATGGCCTCGCACAGCTCCTTCTGGCCGCTGCCGGCCACGCCCGCCACGCCGAGAATCTCGCCCGAGGCGATGGAGAAGTTGACGTCGTCCAGGGCCTTGACGCCATCGTCGTTTACAACGGTCAGGTGATGCACGTCCAGCATTGGCGCGTCGCGCAGCGGCTCTGGCCGGTGGATGGAGAGATCCACCGCCGCGCCGACCATGCGCTCGGTCAGCTCGCGGGCGTTGGTTTCCTTCGTATTGACCGTGCCGATGCAGCGGCCCTTGCGCAATATGGTGACGCGGTCGGAAATTTCCAGCACCTCGTTGAGCTTATGGGTAATGATGATGATGGCGCAGCCCTCGTCGCGCATCTTGCGCAATATGGCGAACAGGCGCTCGATTTCCTGCGGCGTCAGCACCGCCGTGGGCTCGTCGAGCACCAGCGTGCGCGCCCCGCGATAGAGCACCTTGAGAATCTCCACCGTCTGCTTTTCGCTGACGGAGAGAGAATAGATCTTGCGCGTGGGGTCGATGTGCAGGCCAAAGCGGTCGCACAGATCAGAAATTTCCCGGTTGAGCTGTTTGCGGTTGGCATAGTGCCCGGTAGTCCCCAGGACGATGTTTTCCTGCACGGAAAGCACGTCCACGAGCTTGAAATGCTGATGAATCATACCGATACCCAGCGCGATGGCGTCGTGCGGGGAGCGGATATGCACTTCCTTGCCGTTTACGCGGATATGGCCCGCGTCCGGGCGGTAAATGCCGGAGAGCATGTTCATCAACGTGGTCTTGCCGGAGCCGTTTTCACCCAGCAGGGCCAGGATTTCGCCGCTGAATACAGTCAGGTCAATATCCTGATTGGCGACAATTGAGCCAAACGCCTTGGTCAGGCCCTGAAGCTCGATCGCCGGATGCTTGCTTGGCATGCGCTTCACTCCTTGATAAGGATAGGTCTATTATACCGTGTTTTGCGCGTTCTGGATAGCCGTTTTCGGCAAATTTCGGCAAAAAAGCGGAGATTTTACGTTTTTTCTGCGAAAATATTCGCCCTGCCGCGCGCTTGACAAGCTGCGCTTTGCCCCCTATAATAAATTTGCAGTTTAACTTTTGGGGTGCTTACATGAAGGATTTGTGCGCGGTCATTGAAGCGATTCTCTTTGTGTCCGGAGACCCGGTGCGCGTGGAAGACCTGGCGCATTCGATGAACCTGACAGCAATGGAGATGGAAACGGCCTTGACGGAGCTTGCCGAGCATTTGGCGTTGGAAAGCCACGGGCTGCGCCTCAACCGCTCGGGCGGCGAGGTGTTTTTGTCCATTCGCCCGGAATACGCGCCGCAGGTGGAAGCTTTTTTGCAACCGCTGGAAAAGCGCCCGCTTTCGCAGGCCGTTTTGGAAACGCTTTCCATCATCGCCTACCGTCAGCCGGTGACCAAGGCCGATATCGAACAGGTGCGCGGCGTGAAATGCGATTACTCGGTGCAGGCGTTGCTCACAAAAAATCTCATTGAGGAGGCCGGCCGCCGCGAGGCGTTGGGCCGCCCCATCCTCTATCGTACCACGGATACGTTTTTGCGCCACTTCGGCATATCCTCGCTGGATGAATTGCCACAGGTGGATTTTTCCAAGCCGCCTGAGGAGATGGAAACCTGAAAACCATGCCGCCGCCCCGTCCGGAGGCGGTTTTTTGCGCTTTCAAAATGCTTTGCCGTCTTCCTGACAAACGGCGTTGAGTGGACTTAAAACAGTGTTTTAAGATATCGCTTTGAATTGAAAAGAGCCGCTGGGGATTGCCAAAACGGGGGCGATGACCTTTAAGGGGGCGCTTCTTATGCTCCCAAAGGAATTCCCGGAGAGGCCAAAACAGCGCTCGCGCCATCGCAATGAAGCGAGCCTGAGCGCACCGGTTCAATTTACACGCGCTTCGGCAAAAAGCAAGGCAATTTGAAACCATTTCGGAAGCAGTTGCTGGTGCTGTGGAAAGCGCCAAAAAGAAGGGCGCTGGTTGGAAACCGGCCCGGAGCTACTTGAACGAAGCGAGCTTGGCGTCTGCCGCCAAACCCGCTTTGTCCTGCTCAACTGTTACGAAGATAACCCATTTTTATCCCGGCGGCGCTGCACCATGGACAAACGGCTTCTCCGCTGCCCAAACAGTCGGTACACATCATCAACGTACCGGAAAGCATGCCATAACCGCCGCCACCACAGGTGGAACAAGTTCCGGCGACGCCCGTTCCCTCGCAGAAGGGACATTCACGGGTATAGTCGCTGGTCATTACGCCATAGCCTCCGCAGGTGCGGCAGGCATAGCGGCCGCTGCCGCCACAGGCCAGGCACGCCGAGGCAAAGGCAAAACCAGTGCCGGCACAGTTCAGGCAAGCGTCGGTATAACCGAGCCCCGCACAGGCATCACAGCGATGGCCCTGCTGATAGGCGCCAAGGGCGTCCAGCAACAACTGCGATGGATTAGGCATCGTTTCTCCATTGCGCGTTCCGTCCACAATCTCGAAAGTGAATTCGCCGGTAAATCGAACGAGCAATTCAAAATTATCGCCAGGCACGCCGCCAGAGCAATAACCGTAGATATCATCCCCATCCTGTACGGCCTGCCATGAGATCTCTGAAAAGGCGTCGTTAAGCGCGTCGCCAATGGGCACGCCGTTTACACGTTTGCTTTGCAACGTCCAAATGTAATCGTCCAGCGTCCATTCGTAGTCCTGTGCCGCCAGAGCGGACGGCAACAGCGTAAGGCACAGCACAGCGCACAGGATTGCCGCAATCCACTTCCGATTCATCCCGATCCCCCCAATAAGCCCCGCTAGCCCTTGATCTTATCCCGCAACGCCTCGGCTTCCTCGCGGGAAACCGGGCAGATGGAGGAAAAGCTGCCCTCCAGCGCCGCGTCGATGAACTGCGCAGCGCGCTCCTTCTGGCCGTCCTCCTCCAGCATCTTGGCCAGGTAGTACAGCGTGGTAATTTGGCGCGGCTTGAGCTTGTGCGCGCGCGTAAAATAATCGTATGCCTTTTTGCGCTCAGCGCTAGCTTTTTCCGCGTCGCCATCCGCGCGCGCTTTTTCAGCCATGGTCATGTGCAAAAAGCCGACGTTGTCCAGAATGGCGGCGTCTTCATCGTCGTATTCGTAGGCTTCGGCATTGAAGGCGATGGCTTCGGAAAAATCGCCGGTCTGCTCGGCCTGAAGAATGAGAAACATGCCCAGCGTGGTATAGACCAATGTGGTCTTTTTATCCGCCGCCGCGCGCTTGATGGTGGCAATGGCTTCGTCCAACTTGCCCAGCCGCCACAGGCAGATGGAATAGTTATTGCGCAAATCAAAGCGGTCTTCCTTGGAAAGACCCGGCTTGTAGTGAACGCGCAGATAGACTTCCTTGGCCTTTTCATACTCGTCCCGGCGCATCAGCAGCACGCCGTAGGACATCAGCATGCCCACGCGGTCCAAGCCCGCGTCATAGGCTTCGGCATAATACTTGAGCGCCTCGTCGTGTTTGGCGCGCGCTTCTTCGGTCTTGCCTGCCTCCAGCAGCTTGTTGCCATCCACATGGCAGCGGTAGGCATGGTTGCCAGCCTTTACAGCCGGGTTTCCTCCAAAAATGCTCACGAGTGGATTCCTCCTCCGGATAATTTGCGCTCCAGCCGCGCCTTTCGGCGCTCGATCGCCTGCTGTTCGCGGCCATCGCACATCGCCAGGGCAATCTTTGTGTAAAACAACGCCCGGCGGTAATTGCGGTCGTGGTGTTCATAGATTTTTGCCAGCTCGATATGGGGCACATAACCCATCTGGTTTTTGCGCACCATGGCCTCGAGCACGGCGCGCGCCCTCTCCCATTCCCCGGCGCGCCGGTAAATCGTATAGAGCCTGTAACTGCCCTGTGGCACATCGCGCGAAAGGGCGTACAATTCCGCCGCCTGACCGTCGCCCTGTTTTTCCAAGGCGCGGCCGAGGCTGTAAAGGTCCCGGCTGTCACGCGCCGCGAGGGGCTCGTCAAAGAGATTGGCCAACTTAACCAGCAGGGCCGCGAGCGTCACCACATCCTGCAAATTGTGGGCAATCACATCTTCCAGCAGCGAGAAATCGCCGCTTTGCAGATAGCGGAAAAAGCGTTCCGGGGCTTCGCTGCCCGGCAGATCGTTTTCCCGGTGCACGCCGAGCACGCGCTCCTCAAGGTTGGAAAGCCGGCAGGATTGCAGGCGGAGCTTCCACACCCGCCGCGACGGATGCAGAAGGTCAAGCTGGTCAAGGTCGCGCCAATGCTCCCGCAGACGGCAGAGCGTATAGCGCGCCTGCAGAAGCGGCATATCAAACGTCTTGCCGTTGAAGGTCACGGCGGTATCAAAGCGCGCCAGCAGCACGCCGAGGCGCAGAAGCATTTCCGGCTCGTCGGAATAGTCGCCCAAGACATACTGTTCGGTGACGAGCTGGCCGCCTTCCACATAGGCGGCTCCGACCATAAAGGCCACCGTACCGGCGCCGCCGGAAAGCCCGGTGGTTTCTGTATCGAGAAACAGGCTGCGGCCGACGTCGAAATCTTCCCGTGCCCCCATGCGGGCAAGGCCGCGCCGGGGCAGGGAAAGCAAGCCCTCGGGCGCTTTGCGCCTGTCCACGCGCACAACAAGCCCTCCGCCGGCCGGCCGCGCGGGAGCAGCCGTGCCGGGGGCAATCGCTTGCAGTTTTGCGCGCAGACCCGAGGCCATATTTACCACCTTCTACCCATTTTAGACGCAAGGGGCGCGCTTGTCAAGCCTCCATGCGGCGGGAACACGGCTCTGCTCAAAGCCTTAACTTGACTTTCCCGAAAACCATTCTTATGATGGTAGATGGTAAAAGCAGCGGAGGGATAGAGCATGGCAAAAGATACGTCTGCGACGCGGCATGGCATGCGTGAAAGCGCGGCGCTCATCCGTCGGTTTCTCCCCTATTTCCGGCCCTACGCGAGTACGCTGGCGCTGGACCTGTTTTTCGCGGCGCTGACCACGCTGTGCGATCTGGCGTTGCCGCTGATTGTGCGCTATTTCACCGGTTCAGCCGATTCGCTGACACTGCGGCCAGTGTTGTTGCTGGGCGGGTTTTATATCCTTCTGCGCATTGTGGACGCGGCGGCGAACTACTACATGCAGTCCATCGGCCACATCATGGGCTCACGCATTGAAACCGACATGCGCCGGGACATGTTCGCGCATTTGGAGCGGCTGTCCAACTCCTATTACGACAATACCAAGATTGGCCAGATCATGTCGCGCATCACCACCGACCTGTTCGACGTGACCGAATTCGCCCACCACACCCCGGAGGAGGTTTTTATTACCTCCATCAAGGTGCTGGCGGCGTTTGTCATCCTTCTGACGATCAACGTGCCGCTGACGTTGATTATCTTTGCCATCTTTCCCTTCATGATGTATTTTTCCATCCGCTTTTCCAAGCGCATGCGCTCCACGTTCAAGGAATCCCGCCATCAGCTTGGCGAATTGAACGCACAGGTGGAGGACACGCTTTCCGGCATTCGCGTGGTCAAGTCCTTTGCCAACGAGGATTTGGAAAAGGAAAAGTTTGCCGAGGGCAACCGCGGCTTTTTGCGCATCAAACGCGCGATGTACCACAACATGGCGGGCTTCCATTCGGTCACGCGCCTGTTTGACGGGCTGATGTTCATCGTGGTGGTGCTGCTGGGTGCGCTGTTCCTGATTCGCGGCGAGGGAGGTATCACCGCCGCCGACTACATCGCCTACATACTCTTTGTGCAGACGCTGCTCACCTCCATCCGCCGCCTGATCGAGTTTTCCGAGCAGTTCATGAGGGGTCTTACGGGCATCGAGCGCTTTATCGAAGTAATGGAAGTACCGGTGGAAATCGACGACGCGCCCGACGCCGTGGATGTGGAGGATGTCAAGGGCGATATCACCTTCGACCACGTGAGCTTTACCTATGAAGAAGGGCTGGAAAATGTGCTCACGGATATCAACCTGCACGTGCCCGCTGGGGAAAGCGTGGCGCTGGTTGGGCCATCGGGCGGAGGCAAGAGCACGCTGTGCAACCTCATTCCCCGCTTTTACGAGGTGACTTCCGGGCGCATACTGCTCGACGGCGAGGATATCCGCAAATACACGCTGCATTCCCTGCGCAGCCGCATCGGCGTGGTGCAGCAGGATGTGCACCTCTTTTCCGGCACGGTGATAGACAATATCCGCTATGGCCGCCCATCCGCCACGGACGCGGAGGTCATGGAGGCCGCAAAACGCGCCGGGGCGCACGATTTTATCATGGAGTTGGAAGATGGCTACGCCACTTACGTCGGAGAGCACGGAACCAAGCTCTCCGGCGGCCAGAAGCAGCGCATTTCCATTGCACGCGTGTTTTTGAAAAACCCGCCTGTGCTGATTCTAGACGAGGCTACCAGCGCCTTGGACAACGAAAGCGAGCGCCTGGTGCAAAAATCTCTCGAAGCATTGATGAAGGGGCGCACCACCTTCACCATCGCCCACCGCCTGACCACCATCCGCAACGCGCAGGTCATCCTCGTACTTACGGACAAGGGCATCGTCGAACAGGGCACCCACGACGAACTGATGGCGCGCCGGGGCGTGTATTACGACTTATATAAACTTTATACGGACGAGGAGCGTGAAAACAATGAACGTGCGCAAATATGAAGAAGCGGATTTGCCGCGCATGGCGGAAATCTGGAACCAGGTGGTGGAAGACGGCATCGCCTTTCCCCAGCTTCAAACGCTGAAGTTGGATTCAGCGCGCGATTTCTTTGCCGGGCAGAGCTTTTCCGCTGTGGCTGAGGAAGACGGCGAAATTCTCGGCCTGTACATACTGCACCCCAACAACGAGGGCCGCTGCGGGCACATTGCCAACGCCAGCTACGCTGTGGACCGCTCCGCGCGCGGCAAGGGCGCAGGCGAGGCGCTGGTTTCCCACTGTTTGGAAACCGCCGCGGCGCTGGGCTTTCGGCTGATGCAGTTTAACGCCGTGGTCAAAAGCAATCTGGGCGCGATTCATCTCTATGAAAAGCTTGGCTTTGTGCGCATCGGCGAGGTGCCGGGAGGGTTTTTGATGAAGGACGGACATTACGAGGATATTGTTCTCTTTTATCACACGCTGTGAACGGTAAACGGCGCGACCGGGATGGCCGCGCCGTTTTTTCTACTTCCTTACGCCTTTTTGACTTTCGGCCCCTTGGGGGTATCCTCGATGACATAACCCATTTTCAGCACTTCGTCGCGCAGGCGGTCGGCCTCGGCGAAGTCCCTGGCCTTTTTCGCGGCCGTGCGCTTTTCCACCAGTTCCTTGACGTCGGCAGGGGTGGCGTCGTAATCCTTGCGGAGGATGCCGAGCACGTCCGTCATGGTCTTGAGGGCGTTCAGGCCCGCGTCGATGGCCTCTACGGCGCTGTCGGCAGTGAGCGTGGTATTCATGTCGCGCACGTGCTCGAAGATGGCGGCGAGGGCGTCGGCGGTGTTGAGGTCGTCGGACATGGCCGCGTCGAAAGCCTCCACGGCCTTCTTGCAGCGCTCAACAAAGGCGGTCTCGACCTCGTTGAGCGGGCGCTGCGGGGCGTGTTCGCGGTTGAACAGGGCCGTGTTGCGCGCCGTGTAGAGCCGCTCCAGGGAACTGGACGCCTGAATGATGAGGTCGCGCGAGAAGTTGATCGGGCTTCTGTAATGCGCCGAAAGCATGAACAGGCGCACGGCCTCGGGGTCGTATTCGGCGGTGATGTCGCGCACGGTGAAGAAATTGCCCGCGGACTTGGACATCTTCTTGTTGTCCACGTTGATGTGGCCGTTGTGCATCCAGTATTTGGCGAACGGCTTGCCCGTCGCGCCCTCGGACTGGGCAATCTCGTTTTCGTGATGCGGGAAGATCAGGTCGACGCCGCCGCAGTGGATGTCAAACGTCTCCCCGAGGTATTTCATGCTCATGGCCGAGCACTCAATGTGCCAGCCGGGGCGGCCCATCCCCCACGGGCTTTTCCAGGCCGGTTCGCCCGGTTTCTGCGCTTTCCAGAGGGCGAAATCCATGGGATGGCGCTTGAGATCGCCCACTTCCACGCGCGCGCCGCTTTCCAGGTCGTCCAGGTTCTGGCCGGAGAGCTTGCCATAGCTGGAGCGGTACGCCTGGGTGTCGAAATAGACGTCGCCGTTTACCTCGTAGGCCAGGCCCTTGTTTTCCAGCTTTTTAATCAGGGCGATGATCTCGCCGATGTGTTTGGTGGCGCGCGGATGCACGTCCGCCTTCATCACGCCCAGGGACTCGGCGTCCTTGAAGTACTCAGCGATATATTTCTCGGCGATGGCGTCCACGGTGGTATGTTCCTCGTTGGCGCGGCGAATCATTTTGTCGTCAATGTCGGTAAAGTTCTGCACAAACTTGACCTCGTAGCCCATGTGGGTGAGAAAGCGCCGCAGGGTGTCGAAAATGATAAAAGGCCGCGCGTTGCCGATGTGGAAATAGTTATACACCGTCGGCCCGCAGGCGTAAATGCCCACCTTGCCCTCGTGGACGGGCACGAATTCTTCCTTTTTGCGCGTCATGGTGTTGAAAATCTGCATGCCGTTCCCTCCGTTTCCATCAAAAAGCGGCCCGCCCCTCTGACAGAGGCGTGGCCGCGGTTCCACTCTGCGTTTTGCTTTAGGCCGTAACGTGGCAAACGGCCGCGCCTACTCCGTTCAGCGCAGCGACTCACGGGCGCACATTTGGGCGGGAAACGTCCCGGCGGTTTACAGCCTGCGGCCGCCGGTCTCTTGGACGCCTGTTCCGCTTACTCCTCCCGGTCATCGTCTTTGCGCTATTATACGACAGACACGCGCGTTCGTCAAGCAAATTTTCCCGTCAGGCCCGTGAATTTGTCGCATGTGCTTCCAATTTTCATGAATTTCTGTTACAATAGAACGGCATGGGAGGGAAACAAATGAAGCTGATATCCTGGAACGTTAACGGCCTGCGCGCCTGCGTGAAAAAGGGTTTTGAGCAGAGCATGGCGGCGCTTGACGCCGATGTGATCTGCCTGCAGGAGATCAAAATGAGCCCGGAGCACTACGCGGTGGATTTGCCGGGCTATGAGGCGATCATCAATTCCGCCGAAAAGAAGGGTTATTCTGGCACGGCTGTGCTCTCGCGCGTGCCGATGCTCGGGCATACCTTTGGCATCGGCATCGACGAGCACGACCATGAGGGCCGCGTCATCACCTGTGAGTTCGACGGTTTTTATCTCGTGTGCTGCTATACGCCCAATTCACAGGACGGCCTGCGCCGCCTTTCCTACCGCGAGCGCTGGGAGGACGATTTCCGCGCCTACCTTATGGAACTGGACAAGAAAAAGCCGGTGGTACTCTGCGGCGACCTCAACGTCGCTCATCAGGAAATCGACCTGAAAAACCCCAAGACCAACCACATGAACGCCGGGTTTACCGACCAGGAGCGCGGCAAGTTTTCCGCATTGCTGGACGCGGGATTTATTGATACCTTCCGCTATTTCTATCCGGACAAAACCGGCGCGTACAGCTGGTGGAGTTACATCGGCGGGGCGCGCAGCCGCAACGCCGGGTGGCGCATCGATTATTTCGTGGTCAGCGAGCGTTTGAAAGACCAGCTGGTGTCCGCCTCCATCCACGACCAGATCATGGGCAGCGACCATTGCCCGGTGGAGTTGGTGCTTAAATAAGCGGTTTTTGACGGCCGCAGCGCGGTTTTGGGGCATAATTTGCTTGCAAAGGCGCTTTGCGCGCGCTACAATGACGGTGGAGGTGCTTGCATGAAGACCGTGAAGATCAAATCGGCCATTCCGCTCTATCTTTCGGCCCTGACGTGGATCCTGTTCGGGCTGTTTGCGCCGATTTATGAGCTTATTTATATCGTGATTGCCGCCTGCGTTTCCCTGGCGGTGTATATGGTGGCCAGCGTATTCTTCCCCGGCCGCACCGTCGAGGTGGAAACTGCCCCGGACAGCGGCGACGAGCAGGTCAACCGGCAGATTGCCGAGGGCCGCGCCGCCCTGCGCAGCCTGCGTGAAGCGGATGAGGCCATCGCGGACGAGGCTGTTTCCGCGCGCCTCAAGCGCATGACAGAGGCGGGCGCAAAAATATTCGACGCCCTGGAAAAAGAGGCCGCCCGTGCCGCTGAGGTGCGCCGGTTTATGAACTACTACCTCCCCACGGCGGACAAGCTGCTCAAGCAGTACCGCGACCTTCTCAAGACCGGCTCACAGGGCGAAAACATACAGGGTGCAATGCGCAGCATTGAAAACAGCCTGGAATTGATTGCCACGGCCTTTGAAAAACAGCTTGACAGCCTGTACCGGCACGAGGCCATGGACATACAAACCGACATAGACGTATTGGAAACCATGCTTGCCGCGGACGGCATCCGCGTGGATTCGAAGCAGAAGGACAAGGAGGAGACCGGAAATGTCTGAGATCAAGCTCACGCTTAACCCCACCCCCGCCGCTCCCGCGACGGAAACCGCTGTCGCGCCGGCTGCGCCGGAGGTGCCCGCCGCCTCCGAAAACATACAGGAACCGCAGTTCACGCCCGAAGAACAGGCGCAGATTGACGTTTTCGCCAAGCAGATTGACATCACGGACACCAACCTAGTGTTTTCCTACGGCGCGAGCGCCCAACAGGGCATCGCTGAGTTTTCCGACGTGGCGCTCAAAAACGTCAAAACCAAGGATTTGGACGAAGTGGGCGACATGATTGCCAACCTGGTGGGCGAGCTGAAGGGCTTTTCCGACGAGGAGGAGAAAAAGGGCATTTTCGGTTGGTTCAAGCGCCAGACCGACAAGGTGGAAATGCTCAAGACGCGCTATGACGAGGCGGAAGTCAACGTTAACAAGATTTGCGAGGGGCTTGAGAATCATCAGGTGCAGCTTCTCAAGGACATCGTCATGCTCGACAGGCTCTACGAGCAAAACCTGACGTACTTTAAGGAGCTTTCCATGTACATCGCTGCCGGCAAGCAGCGTCTGGAGGAAGTGCGCGCCACCGATCTCAAGGCCGCCTACGACAAGGCGCAGAAAAGCGGCTTGCCCGAGGACGCCCAGGCCGCCAAGGATTTGAACGAAAAGTGCGAACGATTTGAAAAGAAGCTGTACGATTTACAGCTCACCCGCAACATCTCCATCCAGATGGCGCCGCAGATTCGCCTGATTCAGTCCAGCAATCAGCTCATGGCCGAAAAGATCCAGACCTCGCTGAACAACACCATTCCCCTGTGGAAAAGCCAGATGGTGCTGGCTCTGGGCCTTGCCCACTCGCAGAGCGCCATGGAAGCCCAGCGCGCCGTGAGCGATTTGACCAACGAACTTTTGCGCAAGAACGCCGAACAGCTGAAGATGGCCACCACCGAGAGCGCGAAGGAGGCCGAGCGCGGCATCGTCGATATCGAAACGCTCGAGCAGACCAACAAAATGCTCATTGATACCATGGACGAGGTGCTCACCATTCAGCAGGAGGGCCGTCAGAAGCGCGAAGCCGCTGAGGGGCAGTTGCGCAATATTGAAAACGAACTGCGCCAAAAGCTGTTGGAAATCCGCAACTAAACGGGAGGAAACGTCATGCGTTTTTCGGAAAACCGCAAGCTGGCCACGCTTGTATTGATCGTGTGCATCGTTGCGAGCATCGTCCTGTTTGGCGGCGGCGGGCTGCGCAACGAGCGGTATGACATTTTACAGGTGTTCTCTGACGGCACGGACACCTCGCTTTCCGTACGCCACAGCATGGAAGCCTACCTTCTGCGCTGCTCCGAGCGTGCAAATGCGCTGGCCGAGCAGGGCGTGCTGCTGGGCGCGGACGAGGCGCTGGTCGAAAGCGTGCGCACGGCCGCGGCCGCAGTTGCCGAGGGCGGCGAGGACTTGGACGCGCGACACGCGGCCTATCAGGAACTTTTGACGGCGGTGGAGTCGCTGTA
>DVFZ01000017.1 GCA_018712945.1 Candidatus Pullichristensenella stercorigallinarum
GGTCAACCGCTTTCCATCCGGGCCACTTCCCCATCCGGCGGGGCTACGGCGGGCCCTGCCCGCACCCGCTTAAGGACCTTTGGCCCTTAAGAATCCCATTGGCTACCGCGTGGTTTCCCCTTGTTGCAACATACGCCGGGCGGCCCCTGCTCATGGGCCGTCCGGCGCTTTTTACACTTTGTCACAATCAGAAACGCAACCAAGAACCCCTGCCCCCTGCTCGTGGGGCAGGGGTTCGACCGCTCCCCGGCGGCAGCACTGGCAGGCGGCACAGCCGCCCTAGTAGGCGCGGATTAGGGCTTGGGTGCCTTCCTCGCCGTAGCCCTGCGCTTCCAGGGCGCGGAACATGGCCAGCACCTTTTCCAGCACCGGCATGGGCAAATCCCGGGTGCGGGCTTCGCCGTCTGCCAGCGTCATATCCTTGATGAAGTGCTTGATGAAAAAGCCGGGCGCATAGTCGCCATGCGCGCTCTTGGGACCGTTCATGCGCAACTGCCAGGAACTGGCCGCGCCGCCATCCAGCGTGGAAATTACCTCGTCCACATCCAGGCCGACCGTGCGCGCGTAGGCAATGGCTTCGCACACGCCCGCCAGCGTTCCGGCAATGGCAATCTGGTTGGCCATTTTGGTGTGCTGGCCGCTGCCGGCCTCGCCCATATAACGGATGCTCTTGCCCATGGCCTCGAAGATGGGCAAACAGCGCTGGTACACCTCGCGGTCGCCGCCCACCATGACCGTCAGCGTGCCCTCCCGCGCCCCGGCGTCTCCGCCGGAAACGGGCGCGTCCAGCGCCGGCAGGTTCCTGGCAGCCGCCTCGCGGTAGATGCGCTGCGCCAGCCGTGGGCTGGTGGTAGTCATGTCGATTACCGGCGTGCCCGGGCGGACATTTTCCAAAATCCCGGCAGCGCCGAAATAGACCTCCTCTACATCCGGCGGAAAGCCGACGATGGTGATGACCGCGTCCGCGTCCCGTACGCACTCGGCCACCGAGTCGCGCCAAACTGCGCCCGCCTCCAACGCCTCCAGCGCCTTGGCCCGGGTGCGCGTGTAGGCATTGACTTCAAAGCCATGCTTCAAAAGGTTTTTCACCATGCCGTTGCCCATGACCCCTACGCCGATAAAGCCAATCTTCATCCGTAAACAAACCTCCTTGACGCCCAAGGGCATTTGGAAAGTAAATTCGCTGCGCAGCCTGGGTTTTCCTGCCAATGGGCATTGACAAATGTATATTTCTGAAGCATAATGTTTCTATAAACATCAGCATTTATAGGGGGCGTCATGAAGTATTCTCTGGAACAATGGTTTCTGTGGTTTGTCATTTACAGCTTGATCGGCTGGGTATATGAAAGTATCCTCTGCTCCGTGGCCGGAAAAAAACTGGTCAACCGCGGCTTTCTCAACGGGCCTGTGTGCCCCATTTACGGCACCGGCGCGGTCGTGGTGGTGTTCGCCCTTTCGTCATTGGCGGATAAGCCGGTTCTGCTGTTTTTGACCAGCGCCATACTCACCACCACCCTGGAATACTTGACCTCCTGGCTGATGGAAAAACTCTTTCACGCCCGTTGGTGGGACTATTCCCAGCGCTTTTTGAACATTCACGGCCGCGTGTGCCTGCGGGGATTTGTCGCCTTTGGAGCGATGTCGGTGCTGGTGGTGCGCTATGTGCATCCGTGGATCGCCTCCCTGACCGCGCGGCTTTCAGCCCGGGCTACACATATACTGGCGGCGGCGCTGGCGCTTTTGTTCGTGGCAGACCTGACCCTCACGCTGATCACCGTGCTGGGGCTGGACAAACGCTTGCGCGCCGTGCGCGAAGCCATCCAGCAGGAATTGGAGGGGCGCTTGCCCCGTCTCCCCCGCCTGCATGCTTTCCAGATGAAACGCCTTTCGCGCGCTTTCCCATCGCTGGATTTTACGCGCTATCACGAGGAATGGGCGCGCTTGCGGGAACGGCTGCGCCACAAGCCCATGCGCATGGATGACGAAAACGAAACATCCAAAAACTGACCGCCTTGCCCTACATCTCCACCCTTTTGAAAAGATTTGGTTAAAACAGTCAAACCAGGTTGACAGCCCCGGCCAAATATGGTATTCTCTTGGTGGTTAGTTAAAACTAACCGTGCGTGGGGAAAAACATTCCGGTACGGCCATGCGTCCGGAATCGGACCTCCGCCCCACGGCGCGTGAATCCGGGCCCGTCCCGGCGCGCTTTGGACCGGCGCGCGGGGAACGCGGCGGGCACGGCACTATGCATCGGTTCTCTTTTCCGCTCAAGGGCGTGGACGCACGAGCGTTCACGGCGGAGGAGAGAACCTCCGCCTCCTTTTAACGGCGCGACGGCTTGTTCATGGCCGTCGCGCCAATACCTTTTTGGCTGTAAAAAGCGCCCGCAATCGCAGCGGGCGCTTTTTACAGCATGTCAAACATACTCATCTGCTCGGAAAAAGATGTCTTCCAGCGGGCGCTGAGGCGATGGAATTCCTCCGCGTCGATGCGGCGGAAGGGCTGCGCGCCGCGCGATACCAGGGCATGATTGGCGGCAAAGCCCGTGTAGGCATACACCCAGTCGCACAATCCGCGCTTGAGCGCGTCCGTCTCGCCGCGCTTGCCGTCGGTGTTAAACACAAACGCCGCCTGCGCCAGGGAGAATACCAGTTTGTTGCGGGCAATGGCATGCGGCACGGTAAACAGCGCCTCGGGATGCTCAAGCGACAGCATGGCGGCGCGGCCATCCGCAAGCAATTCGCGCGCCGGGTTGTCCTCGATATGGGCAAGCAGGCCGCCGGCGGGAACGTCAATGAGCACGCCGCCGCGCTCGGCCACCAGCCCCGCGGCCACGCGCGACACCCCCAGCTCGCCCCCGGTGATAACGCCATAGCCCAAGTCTTTTGCCCCCTGCACGATGCCTTCGATGCTTTCCCGCACCTCGGGCGTGGTCTTGACGCCGCTGACGCCCACCACAGCCACGGCGGGCCGGTTCAGCAAGGCGCGTTCCCCGGCAAAGAACAGCGCCGGCGGGGCGGCGTTCCCCATGCGCGCCCGGAAGTGCGGCGGATAATCCTCATCAAAGCAGGTGATGACGCGCACGCCTTTCTGCATAAAGCCTTCCAGCGCATAGGTAAGCTGCACGCCGCGGTGCAAAAGCGTATAGAGGCGGTAAGCTTCTTCCTCGCTGACGCCCAGGAGCATCATCAGGGCGCTGATATCCGCGCGCAAAAGCGCCCCCAGCCGCCCGGCGGCGCTGGCTTTGACGCGGGCAAGCACGCGGCAGTACTCCGCCGTATTCAGCGGCCGGGCATATTCGGCGCGGTCGGCAGAAAGCGCGATGGTCAAGAGCATGGTGGCAAAGGCGTCGTCGCTGTACATGGAAAAACCCCCTCTACGGCTGTTTCATTATACCACAGGCAGGCCGAGGCTTCAACCGCTGAAACGCTTTAACGGGGCATTCAAGTCCCCCGCCCCTGGAAATTGGGGCATTGCGGCCGGTATGCTTTTTGCTCCTTTTGCGCAAGGAATTCCGCCCCGCCACCTTGATGCGCCCCTGCCCGTGGCCCCCGCTACCCATGCGGGCTGTTCCTGCCACGCCCGCGCTTTTGTGTTTGCAATCCTGTGGGAGCCACTGGTTGAACGATGGCAGGCCAGCCAACAGCCCTCTCCCCCTCCTTTTACGGAGGGCCGGCCATCGCCGTGAGGACCAAATCCCCCCATCCCTCGTAGTATGACAGCGAGGTGATTTTATGCGGCGAAAGCCGTTATATTTTGCAATATGTAGCGGAAGCGCCCTGCTCTGGGCGGTTCTTTGCGCAGTGCTGGCGGGGCCTTGGGCGCGCGCCGCCTCCCTGCGGCTTCCCAGCGGATATGTGCTTTGGGTTATTGTCGGGATTGCCCTGCTTCCCGGCTATTTGACGTGCATGATGTTTCTGTCAAACCTTCTTCATGCGAAGACGCGGGTTTCCACCATACCCTGCAAGGAACCGGTTAGCGTTCTGATTTGCGCGAGAAATGAGCAGGATTGCATTTTTCAAACAATCCGCAACGTTGCGCAGCAAAACTATGACGGACGCATCGAGATTCTGTGTGTGGACAACGCCTCGTCAGACGGCACCTATTCGGAAATCTGCCGTGCCATACGGCTGTTGTCTTCCCCGCTGCGCTCCATCCGGCTTCTGCTGTGCAATACGCCGGGAAAAGCGCATGCGCTCAATGCGGGGCTGGCAAATGTGCAGACGCGGTACTTTATCACCGTGGACGCCGATACGTCCCTGGATAAAAACGCGATTTGCAGAATTATGCAACGCATCGCATCCAGTGGCGCGGCTTGCGTTGCCGGAAACCTGCTGGTCAAAGACGCCGTCACCTTGACGCAGAAAATGCAGATCTATGATTATCTGATCAGCATCGCCGCCGTCAAGCGCTTTCAGGGCAGCTATGCCTCCACGCTGGTTGCGCAGGGGGCTTTCAGCGCCTACGAAACGCTGGCCGTGTGCGGCGTGGGCGGCTGGCGTCAGTGCGCGGGCGAAGACATTGTGTTGACCTATATGCTCTTGCGGCAGGGCCGCTGTTCGCTGTATGAACCGCAGGCGATTGGATATACGGCCGTTCCCGAAACCATCAAGGCGCTGGGCAAACAGCGCGCGCGCTGGGCCCGCGGCATGTTCGACGGCCTGCGCGCTGTCGCCCCCTGGGGCCAGGCGTCGTTTTACAGCGGATATTTTGAAAGCGTGAACATATCCATTGTCCTTCTGGATCTGGCATATGTTTTTGGCTTTCTGGCCGGCATCGTCATGCTGATTCTGGGGTTTAACTGGCTGGTGGGCTGGATGACGCTTTTGACGCTGCCCGCGTTTTTTATCTGCGCGGCAAGCGTATACCAGTTCCAACGGCGGTTGCCTGGCATTACAATCCGGCACAGTCTATCCGGGTTTATTGGGTTTGTGCTGGTTTTCCAGACAATCCAATCCATCAGCTCCCTTTGCGGGTATTTGCAGGCCGTTTTATCAAGGCGCCTGAATTGGAAATAATGGAGGTTTATCATAATGAAAAGACCGAATAAGGGATTCTGCGGAATGACCTTTTACGCGCTTGTTCTCATCTGCATTCTGGTGTTTTTCTGCGCCAGCTTTGCCGCTGCAAGCGCGGAGGAGGCCAGCGTAGAATTGCCAATATTGATGTATCACGACGTAATGGAAAACTGTGCCCCGGATGAATATACCGTTTCGCCCTCACAACTGGAAGCGGATCTCTACGCGCTCCGGGCCGGTGGATGGGAAACTGTTGCGCTGACGGACGTTATACAATATGTGTATGCCGATGGCGCCTTGCCGGAAAAGCCGGTCTTGCTGGTTTTTGACGACGGCTATCAGAGCATCCTCACGCACGTGATCCCCTTGTTGGAAAAATACGACGCGCACGCGGTCGTGTCGGTAATCGGCGCGCGGGCGCAGGCGCTTGAGGACGGCTGCGATACCACCGGCAATTATATGGATTGGGCGGCTTTGCACGACGCGGTTCTTTCCGGACGGATTGAATTGCAAAGCCATTCGGCGCAGCTGCATGTTTACCGAACCAGGAAAGGCGCGGGAATGCTGCCCGACGAAAGCGCGGAAGCGTATGCGCAAGTGCTGCTTAACGACATCCGCACCATGAACGAATGGGCGCAGGCCGCGGGATTGCCACTGTTGCCCTCCTTTGCCTATCCCTATGGATATGTTGAGCCGTTGGCGGATATATTGCTTCAACAGCAGGGCTATCTTGCGACAATGACCAGCGAGCCGCATGTCAATGTGCTTTCCAGGGACCCGCAATGCCTGTTTCGCCTGGGAAGGTTCAACCGTTCGGGTTTGATTGATACGCAGGAAGTCCTTCAGTGGTTGGAATGCGCTTAAAGTTTTATGCGTACAAAAGTAACGTGGCCGCGCTTTTGCGCGGCCACTCAGACCATTGACAAACTCCTGTCAATGGTCAAAAAATTTTTGGAGAAGGGGGAAGAACCAAAAGGGAAAGAGGCTGAACGTGTCGAAAATATATATACCAAACAAACCAGGCGGTGGGAAAGATGCTCA
>DVFZ01000130.1 GCA_018712945.1 Candidatus Pullichristensenella stercorigallinarum
CGCCGCGCGCCACGGTGACCGAAAGGGAGACGGACGGCGAAACGCCGTCGACATGCTCGAGGCTGGAAATTTCCTCCAGGTTTTCCACGCTCAGGCCAGCCTGCAGGTCCGTCCCTGTGGCGCTCAGGGTCATGGTGCTGGCGCCCATTGAGGAAAAGGAATCAGAAATGGAACTGGATACGCCAGAGACGGTGGTCACCAGGGCGATGACCGCCGTGACGCCAATCATAATGCCCAGGATGGTCAGAAACGAACGCATACGGTTCTGGCGAATGTTGGAGACGGACATGCGTACGCTTTCCACCAGCATGAATACCTTGCCTGAAAGGTTATTCCAGACCCGCTTCATGCCCATTCCGCCTCCTTTCCCTCGGTCAGCTCGCCATCAATGATGTGTACGATGCGGCGGGCATGCCGGGCGATGTTCAGATCGTGGGTGATCATGATGATGGTATGGCCTTCATCGCTGAGGGCCTGGAAAAGCTCCATGATCTGCCGCCCGGTCTTTTGGTCGAGCGCGCCAGTCGGCTCGTCGGCCAGAAGCAGGGTGGGTTCCGTTACCAGCGCCCGGGCGATGGCCACGCGCTGTTGCTGGCCGCCGGAGAGCTGGTTTGGGTAGTGGTGCATGCGCTCGGCAAGGCCAACGCGCGCAAGCATTTCCTCCGCACGCCTCTGCCGCTCGCTCGGGCGCACGCCGGCATAGATCAGGGGCAATTCCACGTTTCTCTGCGCGTCCAGGCGCGGCAGGAGCTGTGAATTTTGAAAGATAAAGCCGATTTCGCTGCCACGCAGCCGGGCCAATTCCAGTTCGTCCAAGTCCTCGACGCGGTTGCCGTGCAGTATATATTCGCCTTCGGTGGCCACGTCCAGACAGCCGATGATGTTCATCAGCGTGCTCTTGCCGCTACCTGAGGGGCCAAGTACCGACAGATACTCGCCGCGTTCAATATCCAGATTGATCCCGCGCAGGACGGGCACATCCTCGTCGGCAAGACGGTAACTTTTGCAAATACCGCGCATGCGGAAAAATTCCTCTGCCATTATATCACCGCCTACATGCCGCCGGGGAAGCCGCCGCCGCCGAAGTTGCTGAAGTCGCCGCCGGAGAAGTCCCTGCCGCCACCGTTTCCAGAGGGCATATCGCCGCCGGAAGGCATCCCGCCTCCGCCGCCTGTCAGGCCGGAGAGCAGTCCGGCAAGGCCGCTGGTAGCGCTGTTTGCGGTTTCTTCCACAACATAGACCGTATCGCCGTCAGAAAGCCCGGAGACGATTTCCACGTAGTTGTCGTTGTCTACACCAGTTTCCACGTAGACGCGTTCCATTTCGCCCGCATCATTTTCCATCAGCACATAGGCGCTGTTGGTTTCGTCAAAGCTGAGGGCGTCCTTGTTGAGAATCACCGCGTCCACGGCCTCTTCCTCGGGAATGGTCACGGTGACCTGCATGCCGGGCAAAACGTCGTCTGTAACGCTCACTTCGGCGGTAACGGTGTAATAGGCCGTGCCGCCGCTGGAAGAAGCGATGCGGTTGATATGCGTGAGCTGGGAATCAAAGGTCAGATCCAACGCGGTGACGGTTACCGTACATTCCTGGCCAACATAAACGCTGGAAATGTCGTATTCGTCCACGCGCAGGGAAACGGTCATGTTGTTGAAATCGACAATTTGGATCAGCGTAGCGCCCGAAGCCACCTCATCGCCTTCCTCGACGGAGATTTCATTGACGCGCCCGTCAAAGCTGGCTTCGATGGTCTGTCCGCCGGTCAGGCGCATCAGCCGGTCGCCGGCCTGCACTTCCTGTTCCTCCGATACGTAGATTTCGCGCACTGTGCTAGCGGCGGAGGAGGTAAATGTCTCACTGTTTTTAACGTTGATATTTCCGGAAAAGCTCATGGAATTGGAGATGGTGCCGGTGGTGGCGGTGTAGCTGCCGTAGGTGGTGGTCGCTGAGGCCTGCAGGTTGGGCCAGACAAACAGCCTGACGGCTCCCACGCCCAGCCCCAGAACCACCAGCAGCACAATCAGGCGTTTCAACCGCTTGCGCCACGGCTTCTTTTTTTTCGTTCCGTTCAAGAGAGCACCCCCTGCTGTGCGTCCGCCGCGCCGAAGGCGGCATTAAGCATATCCATCGCGCCGGTATATATGTCGTAATAATACATTTCGCCTTCGCCATCGTGCAGTATATAGCGCTCGCCCTGTACTTCCACTTCCATTTCCAGCGCCGGATCCGGTTCGCCCGTCCACAGGGAGTAGACAAACTCGCTGCTGGGCGCGCCGGCGCTCTTGAGGGCGTTGTAGGCCGTGCCTGCGGTAAAGCCCGCCGTGGAAATGGCCGTAACGCGCTCGCCCACGCGCAAAACAAGATACTGTATACCGCTGTTGAACAGCGTTTTGTAAACGTCGCCGGAGAAGTCCCAGCGGTAGGCATAGGGGCTTTCCGCGCCGTCGTCGCGGGCGGTAAGGATCAGCGTATCATAAGCTGGTTCTTCTTCATCTTCATCTGCACCGGCATCCGTCGTTTCTGTGCTGCCGTTCCATACGGCCAATTCCGCGGTGAAGGTTGTTTGCGCTTCTTCGATGCCCTCGGCATCGTAATCCAGCGTCAGGGTGAGGGGGAGTTCCTGGCCGCCTATGGTGAGCTGAACCATGCTCGTATCCTCCACTTCCAGCGCCACCGCGCCATAGGCGGTGGTGGATTGCGTGGAACTGCTGGAGTGGCTGACGGTGCGCGAAGACGTGGACGAACCACCGCTGCCGCCGCTAAAACTGCCGCCGCCAAAGCCGCCCGTCATGCCGCCGCCCATATTGCCGGTGGCGCCATAAGATTCCTCGCTGGCCCAGGTATTCCCCGCCAAATCGCGCACAAGCAGGCTACCGGCCGGGATCTCCGCCGTCAGCATGCCGCTGTAAAAGCTGGAGCCATCCTCGGCTGCCTCCATCGCTGCCCAGGTCTGGCCACCATCGAGGGAGATTCCTTCTATGCCGCTTACAGCGTCGTTGGCCGTTACCGTCAGCGTGCGGGTCATCGCGTCAAACTCCGCCTGCACCGCAGGAGCTGTCGCGTCCAGCCACACGGTATAGGTGGTGGAACGCGCCACCTCTTCGCCGTTGGGGTCCATGAGCGCAAAGACGAGCGTATGCTGTCCCTCTGTTGCAAATGTATAGGGATTTTCCGTCACGGCCTGCGCCTCGCCGCCATCCACTTCCACGGCAAAGCTATAACCTGTGAGCGTATCCGGCACCACGGTAAGCGTGAATGCCGGTGCGCCGCTTGCCCAAGCGCCCGCCTGATAGTTTTCCGGCGTGACCAGCAGTTCGGCTTCCACCTCCACGGGCGGGGTGGGCTCCGGCGTGGGCGTGGCCGTCGGGGCGTCGGATTCTTTGGCCACCCAGACGTAGATGGTATCTTCCTGCGTTTCCCCATGGGGGCCTATGTCGGAGATGAATACCACGTATTCGTCTTCCTCGGCCTCGGGAAGGAATACCTCGGGATCAGGGGCCAGCGCTGCTTCCTGTACGCGCAGCGCCGCCTCGCCGGTAAGCGCGAACACGTCATCCGTGGCAATGTAGATGAGTTCGCCGGTCAAAAGCAGCAACTCCTCAAGTTCGCCATAGTGCTTTTGCTCGCCATCCATAAACCAGGCTGGGCCTTCGCCCACCGGCGCGGGCGTCGGTTCCCCGGCCCCTGGAGTTTCGCTGGGAGAGGGGGACGCCTCAGGGTCAGGCGTCTGCGTTTCGTCCACGGGGGACGTCTGTGTGGGATCTGTGGGATCCACGGAAGGCGCCGGCGTGGGGGTTGCGCTCTGCGTAGGCTCTATGGAGGGTGTCTGTGTGGGGGTTACACTCTGCGTGGGGTCTACACTTTGCGTAGGATCCGCAGAAGGTACTTGTGTGGGATCTGTGCCCTGCGCCGTCTGTTCCGACGGCTCGCTTTGCACTTGCTGTGTGGTTTGCGTCGCAGTCGGAACCGGCGTATCTGTGGGGGATTCCGAAACCGGAGCCTCCGCAAACGTGGAAACCGGCAGCCCTGTGGTCAACAGGCAGAGCGCCAGCATCGCCACAAAAAACCTGTATGCCTTGCGTGTTTTCATTGCCGCGTCTCCTTTCAATCATTTCCGGCCACTGAAGCGGTGACTGTCATGCCCAGCCGCACCTGCGCCGGTACGTCGAAATCCACATAAGCCGTGTAAGTAACACCAGTTTCAGTACTTTCACCCAGATAGGAAATTTCCGTTACGGTGCCTTCGCAGTCCAGCGTCCCGTCCTCGTCGAATTCAAAGGAAAGCGACACCGGATCCCCGGCGGCAATCCAGCCCAGGTCAGCTTCCTCCACGGTCAGGGCCACGCAGAAGCCGTCCTGCGGATAGACGGTCATCACCGTCCCGCCCTGCTGAACCTGTTGCCCGGCCTGCACGCTCACCGAGGCCACTACGCCACCGGCCGTAGAAAGGATTTTGCCGCCGCCAAGCGCATCCTGGCCGGTGGCAGCGTCCACACATGTGAAAAGCAGCTGCCCGCGCTCCACGGTATCGCCTTCGGATACATACAGCTCCGCGATTCTTCCGGTGCCGCCGACGGCGATTTCCGCAGTGCGCGATACCGTGCCGCTGCCGATGCGCGAGGAAGATGTATAGCTGTCGTCGCGGTAAATGTTGACCGTTTCTTCCATATACAGTTCGCCGCCGGTCACCTCCACGGTGTAATCCGAACCGGTGACGCCGGTGATGCGGCCCACGGCGACATGGCTGCCGTCCCGCGTGCAGCGCATATACACCGTTTCGCCAATGGTTACATATTTATTGGCGGCGCTGGAGTATGCGTCGGAGATGTTGGCGCTGACTGTGTAGCGGCTCAACGGGGCCACATAGAGCACCGTTTCCCCGGCGCTGTCGCCCGCCTCGGCAAGCACGCCGCGCACAGTGCCGTCCACCGGAGCATATACGCCGGTAACGGCGACGGAGGCGACCGCATCGCCCGCCTCAATCCATTCGCCCTCGCGCACATAGACCTCTTCAACGGCGCCGCCTACGTCGGCGGTCACCGCAGCCGTCTCCCGCGCTACAACCGTACCCGAAAGCGTAATTTCCGCGCTTGCCGCGCCCGTCAGGCAGAGTGCGGACAGGCACAGGGCAAGCAAACCTTTACTGCGCATTGTTGTTATCTCCTTCCGCGTTGTTTGAATCCGGCATTGCCGCGCCCGCATCGTTCCGTTCCGTCTCCTGGCTGGTAACACCGCCGCCAGCCGGTTGCGTGCCGTCAGGTGGTTCCATGCCCTCGGGCATCGCCATGCCGTCAGGCGGTTCCACATTTTCCGCCGGTTGCGCGCTCGCTGTGGGTTGCGCGCTTGACGTTGTTTCTGTGCTTTCCGCCGCGTTTGCATCCGACAGCGCCTCTTCGTCCCCCGCCGTCGGCGCGTCCTCTGCCGCCGCCGGTTCCATCCCTTCAGGCATCGTCATGCCGTCGGGCAGTTCCATGCCCTCAGGCAACTCCATATTGCCCATTTCTTCCGGGAAGCCGCTGGAAGCGCCCATGCCACGGTTGCCGCCGCTGCGGTCGTTGATGACCGTCGTCTCCCCAAATATGGCTTTGTAAAGGCCTGTCAGCGACAGCACGCTTTCTACGCTTTCAGTACCCGTTTGCACATAGACGGCATCGCCGGCTTCCAAGCCGTCGGTGATCTCCACGTACATGCCGTCGTTGATTCCAGTCGTGACCGGCACTTCGTCGTACCCGCCCTCGGCGTTTTCCATGAGCACGTAAGGTTCCCCATCCTCATCGAAGCTCAAAGCTGCCATTGCCAGTATGTTCACGCCGGAAACACTTTCCCGGGGAATGGTTACGGTGGCCTGCATGCCCGGCAGTACGTTTTCCGGGGCGTCGATGTCGGCAGTTACTGTATAACTGGCGATGGAACCTGCCGAGGAGGAAACGCGGTTGACGTGGTCGATTTCCGTTTCAAACGTCAATCCCAGCGAAATCACCGTCACCGAGCACGCCTGCCCGACGGATACTTTGTCGATATCATACTCGTCTACGCTGGTAGAGACGCGCAGGTTGTCCAAATCGCCCACGGTGACCAGGGTCATCTGCGGCCAGACGGCGTCGCCGGCCGACACATTCAGCTCGGTCACAGTGCCGTCGATGCTGGATTGGAATGTTTCGCCGTTTGCCAGGCGCAGCAGGTCATCGCCATCGTTGACGCGCTGATCCGCTTCCACATACACTTCCTGCACGGTGGTGCGATCTGAAGCAGAAAAAGTTTCCGATTCCCGCAGGCTGATGGAACCGCTCAGGCTCATAGAGGTTTCAATATCGCCGGTTTCCACAGTATACTGCGCGTAAACCGGCACACTTTCGGCGATAACCAGCGGCCGGAGCGCATCCCAACCCACCACGCATGCCGCCACGATTAAAATCAGGCAGATGATGCGGGCCATCCGCCGCTTCCAGGTTTTTGTTTTGCGCTTTGCCATATGCAGCCCTCCGTTGGTAATATTTGTAGCATGCCAAGCTAAAGCGAAACTAAAGGAAGACGTGAACGGAACGTGAACATTGGCGGCTTTTCCAGCTCTTCACAAAACCTCAACCATTAAGGCAGGATTAAGCCGGATCGTGTACGCTATAATGAGCAAATAAACGGAGGGATTCGCATGCGGCTTTTGATTGCCGAAGATGAGCGCGAGCTTGCCAAGGCGCTTAAAACGATTTTTGAAAAGCACAATTACGGCGTGGACGTGGTATACGACGGTCAAGAGGCGTTGGACTACGCCCTTTCCGGCGAGTATGACGGCGCGGTTTTGGACGTGATGATGCCAAAAATCGACGGCTTTGAAGTGGTGCGCCGACTGCGCAGGCGAGGCGTAAGCACGCCGGTGTTGTTGCTTACCGCGCGTTCGGAGATTCCCGACCGTGTAGAGGGGCTGGACGCGGGCGCCGACGACTATTTGCCCAAGCCCTTTGCGATGGCGGAATTGCTGGCGCGCGTGCGGGCGTTGGTGCGGCGGCGGGAGCGCCTGGTGCCGGAGGTGGTGTCCTTTGGGGGGCTTTCGCTGGATTTGGCCACCTATACGCTCTTTTGCGGCGAAAACAGCGTGCGCCTGGGCAACCGCGAATTCCAGATGATGGAAATGCTGATGGAAAATCCCCGCCGCATCGTCTCTACCACGCAGTTTATGGAGCGTATATGGGGCTGGGACGCGGAAGTTGATGTGAGCATCGTCTGGGTGTACATTTCCAACCTGCGCAAAAAAATTGCCCGCCTGGGCGCGGATGTAGAAATCCGGGCCACGCGAGGTGTGGGTTATGCGCTGGAGGCGACGGTATGATCCGGCGGCTGCGCAGAAAATTCATCCTGGTTTGTATGGCCTCGGTATTTGTGGTGATGCTGATGGTAGTAATGCTGATCAACGCCCTTTACGCCGCACGTTCCAATGAAACGCTGGACGGCATGCTCGCCTTCCTGACCGAAAATGGAGGCAGCTTTCCGGCGGCGGATTCAGTTCCGGAAGGCAGCCGCCCGCAGCGGACCCGTTCTGAGCACGAATGGGATGGCGAATTGCTCGATTCCCCGGAAGCGCCGTTTGTCACCCGGCATTTCTCGGTTCTATTGGATGCGAATGGCGAAGCCATAGAAACGAATACGGACTCCGTTGCCGCTGTATCCGAGGAAGATGCGGTGCTTTATGCGCAAAGCGTGCTTGGAGGTTCACAAACCGGTTACTGTGGTATATACCGCTATATGCTTTCTCAAACCGACGCCGGGGAGACGCTGGCCGTATTTTTGGATGCGGGCATGCAAATTCGCAATGGACGGCACGTTCTGCTCATTTCCTGTACGGTAGCGCTTTTGATCAGCAGCGCAATTTTCCTGCTCGTGTGCTTCTTTTCCAAACGCGCCGTTCGTTCCATTGCCGTCAGCATTGAAAAGCAGCGTCAGTTCATCACCGATGCCGGACATGAACTGAAAACGCCCCTGACCATCATCTCCGCCAACTGCGAAATCCTCGAACTGAACCAGGGAGAAAACGAGTGGCTGGACGGCATTGAAAAGCAGGTGTCCCGCCTGCGCAAACTGGTCAACAACCTGGTGACGCTTTCGCGGCTGGACGAGGAGCGCCCCGCCGGGCCGAAGGTGCGTTTTTCCCTCAGCGACGCCGTATACGATACGGCCATGACCTTTTCAGCCACTGCAGAGCGCTCGGGCAAACACCTGCGCGTCACAGTGGAGCCAGATGTATTCATTGCTGGCGACGAAGGCGCCGTGCGCCAGCTTGCTTCAATTTTGCTGGATAACGCGGTTAAATATACGGATCAGGGCGGTGAGATCGCCGTTTCCCTGATTGGCGGCAGGCGTCCGGTTCTGAGCGTTGAAAACGATTATAGCGCGGTCAACGAGCTGGCGCTTTCCCGCCTGTTTGACCGTTTTTACCGCGCCGACCCAGCCCGAACGGGCGATGGCAGCCACGGCCTGGGCCTCTCCATCGCTCGCTCCATTGCGGAAACGCACCGCGCCTCCATCCGTGCCGAAAAAGCTGGGGAAGGACGCCTGCGGCTGCGCGTGCGCTTTTGAGTATATATGCTTCGCTCTCAACAGCACGCGTAAGAAATCGCCGCAAACCAGCGTTGGCACACGTCCCGAAGATGGAATCAACGCTCTGTGAAAGGAAGGCGCTGCTTTTGTCCGCAGGCTTTAGGAAGCAGAATTGACGGGCACCGCTGCTTTATTCAATATTTCTTCCGGCTCAAACTTTCCGTGAGGAAGTTGCTTCATCCCCGCTAAACATATTGAACGCAAGTTTTCATATTCACAGTCCGCATGAGAGACAGGAAAAGCAAGCCGCAATCTTTTTCCCGTGCGGCGAGCCAAGGATACTTAAACGTTTCAAGATCGGGAGAACTGGCTGTACGGTCGTACGGGAAAATGTGGTAAGTATTTTTCTGAGCAGCAAGACGCGAGGCGTGGGGAGTGGATCCCATGCCTTGCTCTGTTTGGGATAAAAACCAGCTCCGTCCTTTTTGGCGAGGACGGAGCTTTTTATTTTCGCCTATGAAATCGTCTATAAAAAAGCGCGAATAGCGGATACGCTTCAAGGCAAGCATGCCGTGCCCGCTTTCCTGATACGCTTATACTAGGAAACGACCCCAGCACAGCCTTGAATTTCAGCCGCTGGCCTCGCGGGGCACGCAGCCGTTGCCTGATGCGAAGCATCACACCGGCATTTCGCGCTTCACCTTGCGTACTAACCAGTCTATACGTTTTTAGGATGTGTCCGGGGTCGATTCAGAGAAAGTATATCCGCTACCGCCGCAATTCGCGCGGCTTGTATTTTGTTACGGTCGCTCGAAACGGTGGGGTTTGAAAGACGATAAGACAGCTGGTCTTACCGCTTCAGCGGCGCAGTCACAATCACGCCAAGAAACATCTACGCCCCCGCGCCGGCGTCTGTGAAGCGCCAGCACGAGGGCGTAGGGACCAGCGTTTACAATCGC
>DVFZ01000018.1 GCA_018712945.1 Candidatus Pullichristensenella stercorigallinarum
GGGCGTGGCGCTTGGCGAGATCATATCCGGCTTTCTGCTGACCGTCGCCCAGCTGTTTTTGCAGATACTCTCCTATGTGGGCGTGGCCTATCTGTCCATCACGCTCAGCGCTACCATCCTGCAGAGCCGCAAGGGGCGGGGGCTGGTATCGTTCCTGCTGTTCGTGGGCATCGTCTTCGTGCTCTCCCACATTTCCGGCCTTTATGTGACAGAAACGCTCGAGATGTCCGCGACCGGCTTTTATGTGCAGGCGCTGGCGCCGACGATCCTGCAAAGCGTGCTGGTGCTGGTCGCCTCCACCATCCTCAGCGCCCTGATGCTGAAAAGACACGTCAGCCTGTAAGACAGCGACAACGGCCCGCCTCCGCAATGGAGACGGGCCGCTTTTTGCGCGCGCTCAGCGCATGGCTGCGCGCAGGGCTTTGAAGATGTTGGCGGAGAAGGCGTCGTCCTTCAGGGACTTCTCCGGGTGCCACTGCACGCCCACGAAGAAGCGCTCCCCTGGCATCTCCACGGCCTCGATCTCGCCGTCGGCCGAGCGGGCGGTGACGGTCAGTTTGTCCGCCACGCGGTCGATCACCTGATGGTGATAGCTGTTGACGCGCGCGACGGGGCCGCCGGCAAGCGCGGCAAGGCGGGAGCCGGCCTCCAGGCGTACATCGTGCCATATGGGATCGTCCGAGGTCTCGGAGACGCGATGGCCGGATATATCCTGCTTCAGCGTGCCGCCGAGGGCGACGTTGAGAAGCTGCATGCCCCGGCAGATGCCCAGCACGGGGATGTTGCGGCTCAACACCAGGTCAAACAGCGCCAGCTCGGTCTGATCGCGGCGCGGGTCGATGCGGCCGCAGCCGGGCTCACGGGCGCAGCCGTAGTGGACGGGGTCGATGTCGCAGCCGCCGCTGAAGATCATCGCGTCCATGCTGATGACCAGCGGGTAAAGCGTGTCCAGGGGCGTATCGTGCATCACCGGCACCATCTCGGCGCCGACCATCTCGATGGCGTCGAGATAGTCCTGGGGAAAATACTGGCTGCCGTCGGCGCGGCTGTAAGGCAGCAGGCCGATGCGCGGGATACCTTGCGTGTTGTTCATAAGTCCTCCTCCCCCCGCTTGCGCGGATGACCGCAGGAGAGCCGCCCCTCGGGGCAATGGCCCGTCACCAGGCAGCTCGGCCCGTAGCCGTCGAAAAGCTCGCCCTCGCAGGCGCGCAGCTGGCGCAGCATCTGTATCGCCACTGCGCGGATCTCCCATTGGGCGCGCTCGCAGGTGCGCAGTTTGAAAAAGTGCAGAAGCTCGCGGGCGTTCATGGCAAAGAGCATGTCCGCCGTGTGGCCGCTGAGGGCGCAGTAGGCGGCATCCTCCGGCCGAAGACCGCGCGATGCCATTTCGCGGGCGAACACGGCTTGTTCGCGGAAAGCCGCCTCGTAAGCCTCGCGCGCTTCAGGGATGGCTGACACCGTTTCCGGCAGCACGTAGTTGCCGCGCGCGAGAGCGTCCAGCGTGGGCATGAACAGCGGCGACTGCATGCGGTGGCGGGCAAAGTGCGTCACGCAGGCCAGCGAGACGTCGCGCACGCTGAAGACAAAGCTCAAAAGCTCCAGCGCGCGAGGACGCTCCATATTCAAAAGAGAATCCGGTTTGTTCTCACTTCCGGAAAACTTCGCGGCCATGTCCAACAAGAGACTGCAGTCCGGTTTCGACAGCAGCCGCGCGCAGCCGGACGCGGCCTTGCCCGCCTGGAAGTCCGGGACGGACGGCGTCCCGCCAACGGGCTCGCCCTCGCCGATCATGCCGGGATAGACGCGCTCGAACTGTTCTTTGAGCGACGCGCCCAGCGCGCGCAGCTCCGCCCAGCGCGAACCGCGGCCATAGAGCATGGCGCGCACCATGTGGATAAACTCCCGGGCGTTGAGCGTCATGTAGAAGTTGCTGCGAAAGCAGTACGGCAGTACGAAGCGCGCGTCCTCGCGCGGAACGCCGAGGGCGAGCAAACGGCCGTAGAGGGCGAAGAGCGCCTCCATGCGCGCGGAAAAGCCCTCCGGCGCGTTTTCCGGCACCACGAAGCCAGCGCCGGAAAAGTCCACATAGCGGCGCGACTTGACCGTGAACGAGGCCAGGCGGAACTCGATGGCGAACTGCTCCACCAGCACCGAAACATCGTCAAAGGCGATGGAGAGCGCCTGATGCTCCAGCACCGAGCGGTGCCCGGAAGCGAGCACTTTGCCAATGAGCCGCAGATCCTTTTCCCCGCCGTCGCTCTTCTTCAGCACCTCCAGCGCCGAGCCCTCCGTGGTGGAGATGCGCGCCGCGGAAGCAACCACCCCGCGAGCCTCGGGGTCCAGGCGTATGATCGTCGCCGTTCCGGTCTTCATCGTCATCCCTCCTGTGCGATACCTCTCCAATCATAGCGTTTTTTTCGTCAAAATGCAAGCGAATTTTTGCTTGAATCGCGCCACATTCTGTGTTACAATAGCCATCGCGCGCTTTCGCGGCGTTTGCGCGTTCGGTCGAACACAGTATGACAAAACTATGAATTTCCCTTGTGAAGCCATATTTTGTGTTGACAAGTCCCCCTTGACCACAATATAATGGGTCTGCACGCTTTCGCGGCCCAAAAAGTTTTCGGAGGCTCCGGCAATGATCGATATCATCATCAAGCGCGACGGGCGCAACGTCCCCTTCGACCCGCAGAAGATCACCGACGCCATCATGAAGGCGTTTCAGGCCAGCAACAGCGCCAAGACCATTCGCACGGCGGAACAGCTGACCCGTCAGGTGCTCGATGAGCTGGAGAAGAACGAGGCCATCGGCGAGCCCTCCGTGGAAGAGGTGCAGGACACCGTCGAGCGCGTGCTGATCGAGAACGGCTTCGTGCGCACCGCCAAGAGCTATATACTCTACCGCGCCGAGCGCAGCCGCATCCGCGAGATGAACACGCGGCTGATGCGCATTTACGAGGACATTACCAACAAGGCCGCCGTCGATTCCGACATCAAGCGCGAAAACGCCAACATCAACGGCGATACCGCCATGGGCGCGATGCTCAAGTACGGCTCGGAGGGCGCCAAGCAGTTCAACCTCATGTTCGTACTCAAGCCCGAGCATGCCGAGGCGCACCGCAACGGGGATATCCATATCCACGATATGGACTTTTTGACCCTGACCACCACCTGCTGCCAAATTGACTTAATCAAGCTGTTCCATGGCGGTTTTTCCACTGGCCACGGCTATCTGCGCGAGCCGAACGACATCTATTCCTATTCCGCGCTGGCCTGCATTGCCATCCAGGCCAACCAGAACGATCAGCATGGCGGCCAGTCCATCGTCAATTTTGACTATGCCATGGCCGAAGGCGTAAAGAAAACCTTTCGCAAGCGTTACCGCGACAACCTCATCCGCGCGATGGAACTGAAGCTGGATATTACGGACGCCGAAAAGGACGGCCGTGCCATCGTCGAGGCGCTGTGCGCGCGCGGCCTACATCCCACGCTTGTGCAAAATGACGAGTACCGTCAGGCGGAGGCGGAAATGCTGCTCGAACGCGGCATTGCCCCGGAAGACGTGGAAGCCATTCAGGAATTCGCCCATAAAAAGGCCGTGGCGGAAACCGACCGCGCCACCTATCAGGCGATGGAGGCGCTGATTCATAACCTCAACACCATGAACTCCCGCGCTGGCGCGCAGGTGCCCTTCTCGTCCATCAATTACGGCATGGACATTTCCCCCGAAGCGCGCATGGTGATAAAAAACCTGCTTTTGAGCACAGAGTCTGGGTTGGGCAACGGCGAAACGCCTATCTTCCCCATTCAGATCTTCCGTGTCAAAGAGGGCGTCAACTATAACCCCGGCGAGCCGAACTACGATCTGTTCAAGCTGGCCATGCGCTGCTCGGCCAAGCGGTTGTTCCCGAACTTCTCCTTCCAGGATGCGCCGTTCAACCTTCAGTATTACAAGGAGGGGCATCCGGAAACGGAAATCGCCTATATGGGCTGTCGCACCCGCGTGATGGCCAATGTGCATGATCCGGAGAAGCAGATTTCCAACGGCCGCGGCAATTTGAGCTTTACCACCATCAACCTGCCGCGCCTGGCGATCAAGGCCAATCACAATATCGAGCAGTTCTTTGAGGGACTCGACCGGATGATCGACCTGTGCATTGATCAGCTCTTTGAGCGCTTTGAAATCCAGGCCCGCAAATGCGTGCGCAACTACCCCTTCCTTATGGGCCAGGGCGTATGGTTGGACAGCGAAAACCTGGATTGGAACGACGAGGTGCGCGAGGTGCTCAAGCATGGCACGCTCTCCATTGGCTTCATCGGCCTGGCTGAAACGCTTAAGGCCCTGGTGGGCGCGCATCACGGTGAAAGCGAGCTGGCGCGCAACCTGGGGCTGGAGATCATTACTTACATGCGCCGCCGCTGCGACGAGGCCAGTCAGAAGACCGGCATGAATGTGACGCTGCTGGCCACGCCTGCCGAAGGCCTTTCCGGCCGCTTTGTCAAGATCGACCGCAAGCTCTTTGGGGAAATCCCCGGCGTTACCGACCGCGAATACTACACCAACAGCTTCCACGTGCCGGTGTATTACAATATCAGCGCCGTGGAAAAGATTAAAATCGAAGCCCCCTACCATGCCCTGACCAATGCCGGGCACATCTCCTACGTGGAATTGGACGGCGATACCACGCAGAACTTGGAGGCTTTTGAAAAGATCGTGCGCGTCATGAAGGAAAACGGCATCGGTTACGGCTCGATCAATCATCCCGTTGACCGCGACCCGGTGTGCGGCTATAACGGCATCATCGGCGATACCTGCCCCAACTGCGGCCGTTCTGAGGAAGATCACCCCTTCGAACGCATCCGCCGCATCACCGGCTACCTGGTCGGCACGCTGGATCGCTTCAACAACGCCAAACGCGCCGAGGAGCGCGACCGCGTCAAGCACAATCTCTAAGCCAAACCTACTTTCTTCAATATACTATTTGAGGCGGCCCCTGGGAAGGGACCGCCTTTGGCTTTCTGGAGGCCGATTGCTTGCTACAAAATGCGCTTCCCTGCTCTGATGGCGCAAAAGAGGCGCTGATTTTCCTTCGCCGGCTTATGACAATGGGCGTGAAAACCCAGACATCACTTTATGAAACGGCATAGGCATACTTGGCAAATCCAGTGCCATGCCTTGATATGCGTATGTAGAGAAAGCCCCTATGCCCCGCTTCCTTTGGCGTAGCGCGTGCGGTATTCGCGCGGCGTCATATGGAAAAACCGGCGGAACATCTGCCCGTAGTGGCTCTGACTGTTAAAGCCAACCTCGAAACAGATCTCGGCGATGGATTTGTCCGTATCCAGAAGCATCTGCGCCGACATGGAAACGCGATAGCGCAGCAGATAGGCGGTCGGCGTCACGCTCAGCGTCTTTTTGAAGGCGCGCAGGCATTCGCGTTCGCCGACGTTGGCGGCGGCGGCGATATCCGCGAGCTGGATGGGCTCGGCATAGTGCATGTGGATGAAGTCCAGCATGCGCTTGGCGCGTTCCTCAGAAGCCTCGGAGGCGCCCTCGTATTCGCGCATCGCCGCGCGCATGTTGCGCACAATGTGCCACAGGCATTCGGTCAGCCGCGCGCGCACCATCAGCTCAAAGCCGTATTTCCCCTCGTCATAGATCAGGAACGCATCGCGCAGGCACTTGAGCACGGCCTGTTGCCACTCGACATCCGGACTCAGGCGCAAGATCTTTACCGCGCCGGACTGCACCAGAGGCATGACGTAGCGCCGCGCGAACACGCTGTCCTCGCGCCCGGCCAACATGTTGTAGTCCAGCACCAGGGAAATCAGGCGGCATCCCTCGTTGCCGACGATATCAAAAGCGTGCAGAGCTTCGGCGTTGATAAACATGCCCTCGCCGGCATTCACCACAAACGCGCCGGAGCCGAAGCGCACGCGCGCCGCGCCGCCCACCACCATGCTCAGCTCGATCTCCTCGCGCCAATGCCAGGGGATTGCGCTGGCGGGATACAGGGCAATATCATTAAAATACGCGCCGCAGGGAAAACCAGCCGTTCCGCATACGGCGGCCTCTCTGCGGTCGGGGGAAAGCGTCAGAGACGTCCTTTGCTGCATAAGATTTTCCGCCTCCTTGTCGGGATATTGATAATTGTCGGCGAAATCCGAATAGAAATCCCCCCGGAAATCGGGTATTATATAGCCACAGGGACAGAAACGAACCGAGGAGGGATTGTTCAATGAAACTGTTTAATATCCATAATACCGAGAATTTCTATAAGGTGATCGATTCCTGCAAGGCGCCGGTTCTGGTCTCGGCTTCTGATGGCCGCAGCGAGGATTTTCGCAACAACACGCTGCTGCGCGAGCTGGCTGAGAACGCTTCGAACGGCAAGGGCATCTCGGAAATCGAGCTGCACACCACCTGCGCGGAAGACATGCGCCGCCTGATTGACTTTATGACCTACGGGTACAGCGGGTCTTATGAAAAGAAGTCCGCGTAATGGAACGTGAAAATTTAATATACTAAAGCGCCCGGGGAAGTCCCTGCCGGGCGCGCAATTTTTTTGGCGGCGGCCGCGTGAAAAAGCGCTGCCGCCGTCTTTTGCTCCCCGCGGCGCGTCAACCGAAAACGGCCAACCTGTCCAGCACCAGAATTAGGATAAGGTGCGCGGGATAGAACAGATAGAACACCCATTTGTTGATGCGCAACCGCGTGTTCGTGCGGATGTAGATAAACGGCAGCGCCAGCACCGCGAAAATCTGCGAACTGAAGCGCAGGCCAAAGATCTCGTACATCGAGCCCTGCATTCCCCACCAAATCATAAACCCAGCCACCACAGGCAGCGACAAAAGCGGGATCTGGCAAAACAGGAAGAACAGCAGCATCAGCAATATGCCGTTAAAGCCGTAATCCAGGCTGTCCTGAATAATCCAGGTGAATACCAGCATTGCCACCGTGATAATGAGATGGCGGTCGCGGATTGACCACAGCAGGATCAGCCCCAAAGCCAGCGAAAGCAGTATGCTGGGATGGTTCCAGCTCGCTATATAGAAATTCAGCACTGCCCAGACCGGGTTTTCGGCAAAGGCGACGGAATACATGGCCGCGTTGGTGTGGTGCATGGCCACCACATATAGCGGCTGCACAATCAACGCCAGCAACACAATGCGCTGCACATAGCGCAGCATATTGTGCGTATAGACGCAGCCGACCGTCAGGCAATATGCGTAAATCGGAAAGGCGATACGGCCAATGATACGCATGATGCGGTATTGCGGGAAGATGACCGCCCCCAAATGATCCACCAGCATGGTGACCATGGCGATGATCTTCAAAAGGCCGGTATCTGTATTGAGGCGGATATTCATGCCCTCAAACGGCCACGGTATGCTCAAATTGCCCTTTTTTGCCATTTCCTTACCTTACCCCAATGCCCGTACTGCCAACAGAAGCGAACCCACCGCGCCGCTGTTGTTGCCCAGCGCCGGGGGCACGATATAGCTGTCGATGTGTTCCAGAATCGCCGGGTGCGCGACGTAGCCGCCCAGCAGCTCCAGCGTGCGTTTGCGCACCATCGGGAACAGGTGTTCCTGGTGCATCACACCGCCGCCAAGCACGATGCGCTGCGGCGAAAGCATGACGATGGTATTGACGCACATCTGCGCCAGATACTCAGCCTCAATCTGCCAAGCGATATGCTCGGGCGGCAGTTCGCGCGCGGGAACGCCCCAGCGCTGCTCAATCGCCTTTCCGCAGGCCATGCCCTCCAGGCAGCCGTCGTGATAGGGGCAAAAGCCGTGTGGGGCAGGGTCGTCCGCATGCGGCCGAAGCAGCATGTGGCCCATTTCCGGATGCACAAGGCCGTGCAAAAGGCGGCCATGGTCGTAGGCGCCGCCGCCCACACCGGTGCCGATGGTGTAATACACAAGGCTTTTTAAGCCCTTGCCCGCGCCCAACAGAGCTTCGCCCAACGCCGCGCCGTTTACATCGGTATCAATGCCCACCGGCACACCCAGCGCGTCCATCAGGCGCGTGCGCAGGGGCACATTTTGCCAGCCGGGCTTGGGAGTGGTGGTTATGCTGCCGTATGTGGACGAATCCTCGTTAAGATCCAGCGGGCCGAAGCTGCTCACGCCCAGGGCCTCGATGCCACGCCCCGCAAAGTAGGAAATGATGTCGCTGACCGTCGGTTCCGGTTCGCGCGTGGGGAAACTCTCCCGCTCAAAGACCTCGCCCTTTTCGTTGCCCAGGGCGCAAACCATCTTTGTGCCGCCAGCTTCCAAGGCTCCCAACAACATGGCCATCCCTCCTGTATTTGCTTTTTTCTATCATATACTTTTCCGGGCCATTCGTCAACCCGAAAAAACGCCGAATCTTGTTGACAGCCCCTTGTTTTCAGAGTATACTTCCCTGTGAAACTGAAAAAAGGGTTGGTGAAGCCCATGCGCGAAATACGCAAAATGCGCGCCGTAGCTACGGCAGAAAAAATCTGCTCTGGAGGTGAATACAGGACGGTATAAGGAGGCACCATGCATAGATTACCAGACCCAAACACACTTTTCCCAAACGGCTACGGGACGACCTGTTTCTTAAAGAACGCCATTACCGCGCCGAATATACAGGTCGGCGACTATACCTATTACGACGACGCGGAAGACCCGACCGCCTTTGAGCGCAAGAACGTGCTGTTCAACTGGCCGGAATTTGGCGACAGGCTTATTATTGGCAAGTTCTGCGCCATTGCCAGCGGCGTGCGCTTCATGATGGGCAGCGCAAACCACCGCATGTGCAGCGTCAGCACCTATCCGTTTGCCGTCTTTGGCGGGGCCTGGGAGGAAAATACGCCGCCGCATCTCTCCCAGCTTCCCTTTAAGGGCGATACAGTGGTGGGAAACGACGTCTGGATCGGCCGGAAAGCGGTAATCATGCCCGGCGTAAAAATTGGCGATGGGGCAATCATCGCCGCATACAGCGTCGTCACCAGAAATGTGGAGCCATATACGCTGGTGGGCGGCAACCCCGCCCGGCTGATCCGCAGACGTTTTGATGAGGCGTTGACGGAAATGCTGCTCAAATTGCGCTGGTGGGACTTCAAGCCGGAAGAGCTGGCGGAATTTTTGCCGGTGCTTTGCGATGGAAACCTGGAAGCGGCGCGCGCGGCGATTCGTGCAAAGCTGGAAGAATAAAAAACAGGCGCGGTGCGCGGAAGAATTCCGCGTTTCCCGCGCCATTTTCGCATCGCGTCCCATTTAAGGCTTTGCCCGCGGCTTAAAGATCAGCGCGTTGAGCAGACCGAAAAACACCGCCGAGGCAATGCCGGCCGCTGTGCGCGTTACGCCGCCTGCCAACGCGCCGAGAATGCCATAGCTGTTGACAGCCTCGATCGCGCCCATGGCCAGCGAATAGCCAAAGCCGGTCAGCGGCACCGTTGCCCCTGCCCCGGCAAAGTCCACCAGGGGCTTATAGAGTCCAAGCCCGGTGAGCACTACGCCCGCCGTTACAAACAAAACCAATATGCGGGCGTTGGTGAGCTTTGTCGTCTGAATCAACACTTGGCCAATGACGCAGATCAGGCCGCCCACCACGAACGCCTTGACAAAATCCCAGAAAACCTCCATCTATTTCACCTCCAGCCGCACGGCATAGGCAATGCCAGGAATGGTTTCAGCCTGCATGGTACTGGTGGGGCTGAGCATCGCCCCTGAACCGGTGACAAGTATGCGCTTCAGTTCCCCCTGCTCCATGCGCTTCATCAGCCATCCGCAAGTGACGGACGCCACGCAGCCGCAGCCGCTGCCGCCAGCGTGGGCGTCCTGTTCCTGGTAAAACAAAGAAGCCCCGCAATCCACCAGTTTTTCCGGCGGCATGGGCCTGCCGCTCTCGCGAAACAGCTCCAATAGTATATCGCGGCCTATCCACCCTAGATCGCCAGTGGCGATGAGGTCAAAATCCTCCGCCGTCGTTCCGGTATCGTCAAAATGGGCGGTGATGGTGGATTGCACCGCCGGGGCCATGGCGGCGCCCATGTGGTTGGCGTCCTTGATTTTATAATCAATGATGCGCCCCAGCGTGCCGGCGGTCACATAAAGCCCCGGCCCTTCCCCGGCCCGCAAAAGCGCGCATCCTGCCGCGGTGGCCGTCCAGTGGGCCGAAGGCGGACGTTGTGTGCCCATTTCCAAGGGAAAGCGGAACTGCCGCTCGGCCGTGCAGAAGTGGCTGGAAGCGGCGCAGAGGGCGTTTCCCAGGTATCCGCCGCTGATAAGCGCCGAGGCCAGAACCAATCCTTCCACAAACGTCGAACACGCCCCATACAGCCCCACAAAGGGTAAACCCAACGCGCGGGCGGCAAAACCGGTGGCAATAATCTGGTTGTTGAGGTCGCCGGAAAAAAACGCCTGCGCCTCCTCCTGCGTCAGGCCGCCTTCGCGCATAGCGCGTCCGGCACAGCGGCGCAGCATCTCGCTCTCCCCCAGTTCCCATGTCTTTTGGCCAAAAAGATCGTCCTGCGAGGCTTCGTCAAAGTACGCCGCCAGAGGCCCCTTGCTCTCCTTTGGGCCGACGATGGAGGCATGGGCGGCAATACGCGGCGGACGTTCATAGCAAAAAGTCTGTTTCCCCGCTCTCACAGCAACCACTCCTTTACCGCCCAGTAAATCACGCCAACAATGATGGAAGAGCTAATGCCGTAGGTAAGCACCGGGCCGGCAATCTGAAACAGCTTCGCGCCCAGCCCCAGCACCATGCCCTCGCGCCGGAATTCGATGGCAGGCGCGGCCACGGAATTGGCAAAGCCCGTGATCGGCACCACGGAACCCGCGCCGGCGTACTTACCAATGCGGTCGTATACGCCGATGCCAGTGAGCGTCGTGCCCAGGAAGATCAGGGCGCAGCTTGTGAACATTGGCGCAGTCAACTCGCCCAGTTCCAGGGTTTGCGCCAGCATGGTCAACGCCTGCCCGATGACGCAGATCAGGCCGCCCACCCAAAATGCGCGCACACAGCCGCGCAAATGGCGGGAATTGGGGGTTAGCTCGTTGACGATAGTTTCATAGTGTTTTTCCTGTGGGGTTTTGCTTTCACTCATGGCCGTTCCTCCCTTGTGCGCAAGGTCACATCGGCGCGGCGGGTGCACATGCGCGTCTCGCGGTCACCGGGTCTGCGCTTATATTCCAGCGCATAGGTGGGCACGCTCTGCCGGGAATCAGACATGTTGCCACCCCGCCTCCATGCGCACAAACATAGCGCCGTCATAGCTTGGCTGCGCCTCGGTTTTCAGGGCGTTTGCCAGCACCATTGCCAATACCGCCAGCGCCCACAGCAACAAAAACCAGCGGCCAAAGCGCGCTCTTCGGTTGCTTCTCTGCATTTTTCATCCCTCCGCACATATTTTCCGCAGACATTTTGCGTTTATGCGCATTTTGAGCGCTACATGGAAAAATGCTCTCCCAAGCGCGTTAAACCCGCAGGGCGCGCTCGTCCATCGCCCGCACGGCATCGGCGCTGGCGCGCAGGGCGGCAATCTCGTCCGGCGCTAAATTGACCGGTATGCGCCGCAAAACGCCCGCGCGGCCGACGACGCACGGCAGGCTCAGACACACGTCCGCAAGCCCGTATTCGCCCGTGAGCAGCGACGACACGGTGAGGATGGAATGTTCATCCCGTAAAATTGCCTGCGCGATGCGGCGCACAGCTACGGCGATGGCGTAAAATGTCGCGCCCTTCCAGGCGATGATGCGGTTTGCCACATGGCGCACGTTTTCATCAAAGGCGGCGCGCATGCGGTCCGGCAAACAGGATTCACAGCCGCCGCAATCGCGGCAGTATTCCTCCAAGGTCATGCCGGCGATGGATACAGTGCTCCAGGCGGGCAGTTCACTGTCGCCATGCTCGCCCAACACGTAGGCATGAATGCTGGCCGCGTCCACGCCCGTATGTTCTGAGAGCATAAAGCGCAGGCGCAGGCTGTCGAGCACCGTGCCGCTGCCCAACACGCGCTGCGGCGGAAAGCCCGTGTGTTCCAGCGCCGCCCGTGTAAGCGCATCCACGGGGTTGGTCACAACCAGAACCACTGCCTCCGGCGCCCGGCGGCGGATCTCCTGCGCTGCAGCGCGCATAACGCCGATGTTCTTTTGCAGCAAGTCGCGCCGCGTTTCATGGGGTGCCTGGTTTGCGCCCGCGGTCATGACCACCAACTCCGAGCCATCCAACATTTCGTAGCCGCCGCCTGTCACGCGCACGGCGGGCAACAGCGGTCCGCCATGGGCGATATCCAGCGCCTCTCCGCGCGCCTTGTCGGTCTTGAGATCTACCAGCGCTATTTCCTGCGCCAACCCCGTCTGCGCCAGAGCAAATGCACAGCTCGCGCCCACCTGCCCCGCGCCAATGATTGCGATTTTAGACATATTCTTTTCCCCTCCTTGCCACTATTTTGCATCGCGGCACGGAAGGACATACACAACAAAAAGCGTCTGGCAAACCGCGTGGTTGCCGGACGCCTGTTCCTGTAATCTGAAAACTATTTCTTGCGGATATTTTTGCGCACATCGAAGCCGACGGCGAGCAGTATGATGATGCCCTTGACAATTTTCTGTCAGTACGGCTGGACGCCCAGGAAGGTGAGGCCGTAATTGATAATGCCAAACATCAGCACGCCCAGCACCATGCCGGGCACAGTGCCCACGCCGCCGGAGTTGGATACGCCGCCGACTACGCAGGCAGCAATGGCATCGAATTCATAGTTTTCGCCATAGGCCGCCGTAGCGCCGTTGGTACGCGCGCACTCCAGGAAACCGCCAATGGCGAATGTAACCGCCGCCATGGCGTATGTCCAGATTGCCGCAGACCTCCGCAGCGTCACGGTTGCCATCGATGGTGTAAATGCTGCGGCCAAAGGTGGTGTACTTCATGATAAACCAAACCACCAACACCACCGCAACGGCAATGAGAATGATGACTGGTATGCTGCCAAACAGATACCCCGAACCCGTGAACTTGATATCCGGCTGGATATTGCCAATCGGCTGGGTGCCCCCTAATTGTCAAGAGGGAGAGTGCGGCCCGCACCCTCCCCCTCTCAGAAATTCGTCAGCCAATGGTATCCAGGTTGTCGATGGTCACCGGCACATAGGGGATCCACACATACTGGCCATCCATGGTGTAACCGAGGTTTTCGGAGGTCGGTTCTTCGCCGTTAGCGATCAGCTTACAGAGCTTGACTACCGCATCGGCCTGGCTCTTGGCGTCGTTGAACACAGAAGCGTACATGGTGCCTTCTTCGATGGCGATCCGGGCTTCTTCGTTGCAGTCAACGCCAACGACAGGGATGAACGTGCCGCCATCCACCAGATAGCCGGCGGCCTTCAGGGCCTCAATAGCGCCCAGGGCCATTTCGTCGTTGTTGCAAATAACGGCCTCGATATCGTCATGCGCGGCAAGGATTCGGGCCATTACGTCTTGGCCTTCGGCACGCGCCCAGTTCGCAGTATCCACAGCCAGCTCTTCTACTTCGATGCCAGCTTCTTTGATGGTGTTCACAGAATACTCTGTGCGCAGAATGGAATCCTGATGGCCGGGATCGCCCATAATCATCACATACTGCATCACGCCATCGCCGTTGCGATCCGCGCCCTCGACAGTGTTCCAGTAGTTGACCAGCGCTTCGCCCTGCATCACACCGGAATCCTCTGCCTTGGCGCCGACATAATAGTTGCCCGGCGCAGCGGCAAGCCCATCGGCCTCAGGCTCGACATTGAAGAATACCACCGGCACATTTTCGGCCTGGGTCTTTTCCAGAATGCTGGGGGGGCGGAGGTCGTGCTCATCATATTCACGGCCAACACCGTATAGCCTTTGGTAAGGAACAAATCAATATTGTTGCTGATGGTGGCCTCACTGGACTGGCCGTCCGCCATATCAAGCGTGATGCCCAGCTCGTCCGCCGTCTCTTCCATGCCGTTGCGCATTTCCGTCGGATAGGCGTTGCTGAATTCCTGGATATTCACGCCAACGGTCAGATCTTCAGCCATCGCCGCGCCAGCAAAACACGCCAACATCGTCAGGGCAAGGAACAGGGAAAGCAACTTCTTCATAAAATAAAACCCTCTTCATGAATATGGTAAGCACATTTGTGCATAGCCAGCTCTTTTGGGAATTTTCGCAATCAATTTCTTACTTAAGTAATATTGCAACACAATTTTGTTTACATACACAAGGGGGGGTAAGGGCGAATTTCTGAAATCGTTTTCCCCATCCGGACATAAAACCGCCAGCGGGCGCATGGCCACAGCTGGCGGTCAATACACGCAAAGCGCGTCAGGTATTTTTCATTACAACTTCTTCCACCGCATCCGCTACTTTTTCGCAGGCATCGCAACAGTCTTCAAGGCTGCTGTAAATATCCCTCCACGCGACCAGCTCCAATGCGTCGGCACATCCAAGCGTGAGGCTACGCATGGCCTCCAGGTAAAGGCGGTCGCCCTCTTCCTCGAGCGTGTTGATGACGATGATGCTTTCCATCAGCTTATCGGACTTTTTATAGTTTTCAAATTCAGCCATCAGCTTTTTGAGTTCTTCACACTGCTTGGCAATCAACGAAACCATGGGCACGACGTCCGGGCGGCACTTCTGGATGTTGTTCATATACAGGCATATGACAACTTCCTCGATCAAATCGACGACTTCGTCGAGCACATGGGAGATGTTGACGATGTCCTCGCGGTCAATAGGGGGCAGGAACTCCCGCAGCAGGTGGCTCATCATGTCGTGCTTTTTCAGATCCGCGTCGTGCTCAATGCGGTGGATCGCATCGGCTTCCTGACGCAGGTTTGCCGACTGATAGTCGCTGAACATGCTGTTCAGGGCCGTCGCCGCTTCACATGCGCAGTCAATCATCTCGCGGAAGAACGCAAAATAGCTGTAACCATTCTTCTTGGCCAAAATGCCCCACTCCTTCAATTAAAAGATCGCCGTAAACAGCTTTGCCATCAAAAATCCTACCAACCCGCACCCGGGGAAGGTCAAAACCCATGTAAGCACCATTTCGCGCACAACGCTCCAGTTGACGCTCTTGAGGCGTTTGGCCGCGCCCACACCCATGATCGCCGTGGTTTTTGTATGCGTGGTGGAAACCGGTATGCCCGTCACCGAAGACAGCAGCAAGCAGCCTGCTGCGGCGAGATCCGCCGAAAAGCCCTGATGCACGTCCAACTTGACCATATCCATACCCACGGATTTGATGATGCGCAATCCGCCAATGGACGTTCCCAAGCCCATCACCACCGCGCACAATGCCATCAGCCACACGGGAATTTCCACTACGCCCATTTCGGCTTGTCCCCGCGAAAGCGCCATGCCCAGCAGGAACACGCCGATAAACTTCTGCCCATCCTGCGCGCCGTGCATGAAAGCCATTGCCGCCGCACCGCCAATCTGCGCGCCGCGGAAGCCCTTGTTGGCGCGCCTGCGGTCGACGCCGCGGAATAGGAACCCTACCAGTTTCGCCACCACAAAGCCCAGCACGAAGCCCAGAAGCGTCGAAAGCCCAAGCCCATAGAGCACCTTTAACCACTCAGCGCCATTGATTCCGGAAAGGCCGTTGTGCAGGGCGATGGCCGCGCCGGAAAGCCCTGCGATCAGGGCGTGACTCTCGCTGGTGGGAATGCCGAACTTCCACGCCGCCGTCGCCCAAGTGACGATGGCAAACAACGCCGCGCACAAGGCCACAAGCGCTTCATGCGCATCGCCGCCGAAATCCACCATATTATAAATTGTTTCCGCTACTTTTTTGTTGATGAGGGTCATCACCAGGACGCCCAGAAAATTGAAGATCGCCGCCATGATAATCGCCGCCCTGGGGCGCATGGCGCGTGTAGATACGCAAGTTGCAATCGCATTTGGCGCATCCGTCCAACCGTTGACGAGAATGACGGCAAGCGTGAGAATGGTCGTCAGAATCAGTGATGGGTATTGGGCCATCGTTTCAAGAAAACCGGAAATGGACATGGACATAGGCGGCTTTCCGCTCCCTTCTGTCAATCGGCCACGAGTTTTACATATCTCATATATATATCTATATTATATCACATTTTTCTCCTCTGCCACGCAAATTTATGTAAATTTGAGAAAGTGTTTTGTTAAGAAAGCGCGCATATTCCACCAATCATAAACGTATTGGCTTAAAAACAGGCCGTGGCAAACGCCAACGGCCTGTTTTATAAAGAAGCAAGTCGCTTTATGCGGTCATTGTACGCACAAAATCGAGCAATTCCGGGAAGCCGCCGTGCGGATAGGCGGAAATGTCTTCGCCATTCCGGTTAATGAGGCAGTCGGTAAGCAAAAACACGCGCATTCCCAGTTTTGCCGCCGTCATATCCTCTCCAACGTCGTTGCCGACCATCAGGCATTCATCGCCCGTGCATGCAAGTTGTGTGAGAATATCGCCATAATAGGCGGAATTGGGCTTGCAATAGCGGGAATTTTCATAGGTAGTGATGTACTCAAACCATTCCGGCTCCAGACCTGCCCAGCGCACGCGGCTGCGCGTAGCCACTTCCGGGAAAAGCGGGTTTGTCGCCAACGCCAGGCGAAAGCCCATCAACCGCAGCGTTTCAACGGCCTCGCGCGCGACGGGATTGCGCCCGCACACGCCTGCTACTTTCTGAAATTCCACGCGATAAAACTCGTCGAACGCCGGCCGGTCGCGCAGCGCCTCCTCGCCATAGCGTTGCACAAAAACGGCCCAGAACGCTTCCTCATTGCTTTGCGCGCCATTGTTTTTAACCATGGCCTTTGTGCCCGCCCACACAGTATCAATGAGTTCCTTGGGTTCATAGCCCAACGGCGATACTTTTTGGGCCAGGCGTTGGAAATAGTCGCGGATAAATTCATCCTGATCCATTGGCAGCAACGTGCCGTCAAGGTCAAAGAGTATTGTTTTCAGCATACATCCGGCTCCTGTAACAAATTGCCCGCAAAAATCCCGCGCCCTTTGGGTTATGTATGGAGACGCGGCGAAAGACAGGTGCATTATAAACGCTTTGTCCGAAAAAATCAAGGCGTTTTATGCAAACTCAGGCGAGTTCACTGACGCAGCAACGTCCCTTTCCTTGGCGCTTGGCCCGATAAAGCGTGCGGTCTACTTTCTCATAGAGTTGCTCATAGGAAACGCCCATGCGGGAAATCCGGCAAATGCCAATGCTGCATTGCAGGCCGATGCACGCGCCCTTCCACTCCACGCCGGATAGCATTTCAATCAGCCGACGGCTATCCGTTTCCAGCGCGGCAGGATCGCCCGTGTAGAGCATGACGGCGAACTCATCGCCGCCGATGCGGCCGATTTCCACCGCGTCCGGAAAGGCGGCCTGTAACTTTTCCGCCGTCTCCTTGAGCACATAATCCCCGCAGGGATGGCCATACCGGTCGTTGACGTCCTTAAAATCGTCCAGATCAGCCATAAGCATTGTCAGGCCGTCGTCGCGCTCTACCTGGGCCAGATGAACGGCCGCTTTTTTTTCGAAAGCAGCCTTGTTGAGCAGGCCGGTCAGGGGATCTTTTTGCAAGAGCGATTGCAGCTGCAAATTTATCTCGTTGATCTCACGGCGCTGCGAAAGGACGATGACCGTATTCCGACAGCGCGTCAGGGCGATAGCTACGGCGACGATCGTCGAAAACGTCATGTTGAGAATCGCGCCGTTCGATAAACAGGAGCTGGCCAGCAGCACAAACAGTGCGTAAGCGCCGGCAAGGCTTAAAAAGCTGAACGCACTGGGCATCTGGACAAAGACAGCCACACCCAAAATTGCCGTCATATAGACGCTGATATCTCCATCAGGTTCCCTGTTCAAATCATAAGCATTGAGGCATACATGCCACAACAGGGCAAACAACGCGCCGCCAAACTGAATGGCCAATTGCGTGCGGATCGCCGCATCGCGCAAAAGCCAGCGCAGCAAAAGATACGCGCCCGCGCACAATATGAGGGCGCAGTACATGCCGAAATAAATGCGGTTGTTCAACGTTCCCAGGCCCGACGGCGACCAAACCAACACCCGTACAATATTGTAAACCTCCATGCCGAAGATCATCGTGCAAATCACCAGCAAGGAAAGGCGGTTTTTTTGCAATGTATCCAGCCAGAATTCTTCGCGGATTTCCGATGGAATCCGCAAAAAGCGCAGCAGTCTATTCCACATAGAGTTTCCCCTTTTCTGCGCAAGCCGCCAGGGAAACGCGGCAGCGCATATTTCGTGGCAATCCCCCCATGCCACGCCCATCGCTATAAAACATATGGGTTGACAATACAATTTCAAACGTGGTATCCTATATTATACAATATCCGCTCCGGTTTGAAAAGGCCTATGCAAAATTGGTTGGATGCTGCGGCAAATTGGTTGTATCATCGCGCCATGGGCCAAGGAGAGAGGCAAAGTCATGATATCGGTGGCAATATGCGATGATGACGAAAAGCAACTGGAAACCATTTCAGCGCTTCTGACGGAATACCAGGCGCTGAGGCCGGATGTTTCCATGCGCGTGTCCGGCTTTTCCAGCGGTGAAAGCCTGATTGCTTGTACGAAATCTGTCTTTTTTGATTTGTATATACTGGATGTGCTTATGCCGGGTGTCAACGGCATAGCCGTTGGCCTGCGCCTACGGGAAATGGGCGCCGCGGGAGAGATTATCTATTTGTCTGCCTCTCGGGATTTCGCCGTAGAATCCTATCAGGCGCAGGCATTTTTTTATCTGCTCAAGCCCGTGGCAAGCGACCGGCTTTTCCCTGTGCTCGACAGGGTGGCCGCCCTCCTCAACAGGCGCCAAACCGAGGAAATCCTGATCCATACTCCCGGCGGCCCTGAGCGTGTTGCGCTTCAAGACATACTTTATGTGGAGCGCGTCCAGCGCTCCATGTGCTATCACTGCGCAGGCGGCAAAGCCGTCAGCAGCGTTAGCCTGCGCGTCCCGTTTCAGGAAGCGGTTTCTTCTCTTTTGAAGCATCGCTGTTTTCTAATATGTGGTGCCAGCATCGCGTTGAATTTGCGCCACGTCAACGCCGTGGAACAAGGCGTGGCGATTATGTCCGACGCCACCCGGGTACCCATTCCCCGCAGACTTGGCGCGCAGATCCGGCGGGCATGGATGGATTACTGGCTGGAGGCAAACGCAACATGATCAATCTGGAAATTCTGCTCTATCAAACGCTTCTGGGCGTAACGCTGACGCTGCTTTTCATAGAAAGCCGTTTTTCCCGAAAGAAGACTTGCCTGCTTGTCTATGGAGCCACGGTTTTATTGATGGCGGCGGACGTATGGCTTTATCGCATTCTCGGCAGGGAACGCTTTGGAGAGCTTTATACACTCACCAATCACCTGCCAATATTCTTGGTGTTTTTCTATATCAGTAGAAACCATGGCTGGCAACTCATCTTTCAGTTTCTTTCCGGGGTGCTTTTCTGCGTGATGATCCAGCATGGTGCAGCCTTGGCATACGTGCTGTCTGGGTGGAAGATGTGGGTACTAGGCCTGACCTACGCCATTCTGTCGGCGGCCATGATCCTGTTCATCGTGCATTTTCTTCGCCCGCTGTATTTGCAGGTATTGCACCATCTGCGCCATGGATGGTGGCTGATGTGCCTCAATATCGCCATCTACTACGTCATCATTCTCTATTTGATTCCGAGCTATGTAGGCGAACCCAATTGGGGCACCATCCTCCAGCCGGCTATATCTTTGTTGATGATGGGGTTTTATGTTTTGATTCTTGCGCTTTTTTCCAGCGTGGAGCGGGAAATGGAAAACCGGCACAGCGCCGAAATGTTTTCCGTGCAGCTTTCCGCCCTGCAAAGGCAGGTAGAATCCACCCGCGACGCAGAAAATGCCCTGCGCATTGAACGGCACGACCTGCGCCACCGTCTCAATACCATTTCCAATCTGGTGCGTTCGGGCAACCGGGAAACGCTGCTGGCCTACATCGGCGCAGCGCAAGAGCAACTTGAGGAGGCGCGTCCGGAAATTTGGTGCGCAGACCCTGTACTCAACGCCGTTTTCTCGTTTTACTTTGCGCAGGCAAAGCGCTTTAATATAGAGGTCAATGCGGAACTTGCCTTTCCGAAAATCCTTCCGGCAGACGCAGCGTCGCTGTCCACCGTGTTTGCCAACGCGCTGGAAAACGCCATCCATGCCTGCCGCGCATTGCCAGAAGCACAGCGGAAGATCACTTGCCGCTGTATAAACCGTCCGCGGCTGATGCTGGAAGTTTCCAATCCCTGCGCCAGCCCGGTCATTCTTGGCAAGGACGGCTTTCCCATAACCGACGGGAAAGACAGCGACCGGGGATTGGGCCTGCGCTCCATCCGTTCCTTCTGTAAAAAGCACGACGCACTGCTTACCTGCGCATACCAGGAGGGATGGTTTTCTCTGCGCGTTGCCTTTTGACGAAAAATGCGGCTTGCCCGCAAAAAGCCCGCATTCCTGTTTTATAGAATGCGGGCTTTTCTTTGTGAATTGTTTTCCCTGCGCTGGATTCTGTGGCGCGCGTTTTCTCCGCGATGCGCCGATGGTTCTGTCACAAGGTTTATCAAGCTGCGAATCCCGTGGCTTTCATAACGCCGTCCCGCTTTTCGGCACATAAAGCAGGGACATATCCGCCTTTTCCAAGGTTAAGAGCCGTACTTTTCTATCAATGCCGCCTGCATAGCCTGTCAAACTGCCGTCTTTGCCGACAACGCGATGGCACGGGATGATGATCGAAATGGAATTATGCCCCACCGCGCCGCCCACGGCCTGCGCCGATATTTTAGAAAGGCCCTTTTGCTTGGCAATTCTGTCCGCGATTTCCCCATAGGTCATCGTCTGGCCAAAGGGGATCGTCAACATAATTTCCCAAACCGCCTTGCGAAACGGCGTTGTTTCCAAAGACAGCGGCGGCGTAAAATCGGGGGCATTGCCGCTGAAATAAGTATCCAACCAGCGCGCGGTCTGCTCAAAGACGGGCAAGGGCTTTTCCACATGCTCCTTGGGAAGCGTATCTCCAAAATATTTTTGCCCATCAAACCACAACCCGGTCAGTTCC
>DVFZ01000019.1 GCA_018712945.1 Candidatus Pullichristensenella stercorigallinarum
ACCAGGGCGCACTTTTCGATGAGCTGTTCATAATAGCGGCGGATTTCGCCGGTATCGTCGCTGAGGATCGTGCCCTCAAAGCCGTAGAGCATGTTGAGGATATTGTGGCGGAAGCGGCGCTGGTTGCCGAGCACGGCTTCATAGGCGTTGCGCTGGTATTCATAAAGGGAGTTGAGGCGGCGCTAGGAAGCGATGACGCACAGCACGGGCATGCACAAAAGGACGACGGCGCTGTACTCCGTGAGATAGCGCGCAAACCCGGCGGAGGAGCCGTCCTGACCGGTGATGGCCTGACCGGCAAGGTAGGCGTAGATGCCGATAAAGGAAACGGCGAGCAAGACTTCGCGCAAGATGATTAGCGCTACCCGCGGCTGCGCGCCCCCGCGCCTTTGCCACATGCGCCGCACTGCGCGCACCGCAAAGGCAACCAGAAACATGTTCGTCATTGATAGTATTCCGTTGAGAATGATACCGCCGGAAGCAGGCACCAGCCAACCGTCGGTAGGCAGCCATATCAGCGTTTCAAGCGGAAGATTCAGCGCAGAACTGAAGAGTATCATCAGGGCCAGCATCCCTTCCGTCAGCACGACCAGCCCAATATGCAACAATGTCCACCAGATGACAGGAAGGCCACGGATTCCGGTTCCAAACCGTATGGCACATCCATAGTGCAACGCCAAAAAGGCCATGGAAAAGATCGCATAGGCCGCATGGATCATTTTTGCCGCCAACCACATTTTTGAAGAAACTACGATGATGAAAAAGCCGCAGTTGATGAGGAAAAGGCGCGGCCGGAATGGTTTTCCAGTGATGGAAACGGCGATCGAGGATTCTCCCGCTGCAATAGCCAACATCCCTCCGAACAGCGCCAGTCCCCAGAGCACCAGGGTCGTAGTACTCATAAACCGGCTCCCTGACTTTGGCTGGTTGAGCCGCGATAATCATCGCGCAGGCGGGAAAGAAAGCGCCGGGAGATGGGCAGACTTTCGCCATTGCGCAGCAAAACGAAGCGGCGGGAAAGGTCAACTTGCTCCAGCGCCAGACGATTGACCGCATAGCTCTTATGGATGCGCAAAAATAAATCCGCGTTCACGCGCTCCAGCAGATTGACCATGCTTTCGCGCCAGGTGATCCGGTCATCTTGAAAATGTGCGGTGATATATTCTCTGTCGATATTGAAATATAAAATCTCGCGCTGATCCACGACGCGAACCATTGAGCCGATGGCGATTTCAAGCGGCTCAGTAGGCTTGCGCGCATCAATTACACGCACCAGATCTTCGATGGCCCGATAAAGGCGCCGCTCGGAATATGGCTTGAGAATGAAATCAAAAGAATGCGAGCGGCAACAGTCCAGCGCGTATTCGGAAAAGGCGGATACGTAAAGTATATAGCTTTCCGGCGAGCTGCGGCGGATCTCCCGGCAAAGCGCCAGGCCATCCATCTTTTGCTCCAGCACCAGATCCAACATGTATACATTCTGTTCAGGATGTTCCTGCGCATAACGCAGCGCTTCATCGGCATGCGTTGTCACCAGCGCTATTTCATAGGGCCTGGATAATCTGGAAAGCGCTTGCCGGACGTGAAGCTCCAGCGTCCGGCAGTGCTCGGGATTATCATCGCACAAAATGAAACGCAGCATTTGGTCATCTCCCGCAACGGCATTTGGTATCACTTTGGTCGAATTATTATGACAACGCAACTATTATAACAGATTTAAATTTTTGTGGCAACTGTTTTGTAGAAACATAAATCAAAGAAAAGAAGGAGGATGATACCATTAAGAAGCTTGCGGTAAGCGGCGTTCAACGCAAAATAGCGTGAAACGCTGCCCGACGCGGAAGCAAAAATACACTTTTTGCAGCGGATCCTTTGCTTACACACATTGCTGTGGCGCCGTTTGAAACCGTAGAAAAGCGCCTGCGCCCGCTTGAAAGTTTTTCCAAAAAACTGCCTAAATGCTTTACATAGGGAAGGCGGCTGGGTATACTATTACTATATAATAGAATTCAGTGCAAGGAGCATGCGATTTCAAGCCCTTTGGCGCTGTTTTAATTTTGCCCTGCTTTGCAATCCTTTTCTGTAAAGGGAAAAGAAGGGGGAACTGGTGGTGCGCATGAGGAAAAAGCAGCAAAAGTGGAAGCCGCGTTCTGATAGATATCTGTTCACGACATTGCTAGCCATTGAGTTTTTGATGTCTTTCACGTTTTTGGGATACATACATATTGAACCCATTTCCATCACCATCGCGTATATTCCGATTCTGATTGCGGGTTGCTTTCTTGGCACCGGTCAGGCTACGGCGATGGGATTGTTCTTTGGCCTGTCCAGCATGTATAAGGCCTCTGCCTATTACGTTATGCCCTTGGACAAGGTGTTTTCTCCCTTTTTGAGTGGCGATCCGCTGGGAAGCCTTTTGTTGAGCGTTGGCACAAGGGCTTTGTTTGGGTGGCTGGTGGGCGTTCTTTTCGTGCTCGCCAAAAAGCTGCGCCATCCCCGGATTGCGGTTGGGGTTGTTTCGGCGCTTTCTCCCAAATTGCATTCCATTTTGGTCTATTCGGCGATGGGATTTCTGTTTCCTGAATTGGGGTATAATTTCGCGTACGCTTTCCATGCGGACGTCAGCGACTTGCTTTTGTCTCTGCTCTGCCTGCTTGTTGTGGAGGGAGTATGGAGCCTCCGGCAGCGCGAGGGAATCAAGAATTTCAACGCCTATCTGGATCAGGCGGGCGAAGTTGGCAATGCGAAGCGGGAAAAGGCCAGAATTCGCGGATCATGGATACTCCTTTTGTTCTGCATACTGTGCGCCGTTGTAGCCACTACGTTTTACTTTGCCCAGCGCATGTCCTATATGCTGGGCGTCCATGGATTGTCGCTTTCCTCTGAGGTCAAGCAAGACCTTTTTCACCTTCAGCTTCAATCCCTGTTTGCGACTTTAGCTCTAAATTTTCTTCTGGCCGTTTGCCTGCTCGTGGTTTATAGATACCTGTCCTACCGTGAATACATAGGGCAACTGGACGCTGTTACCGGGGTTATGGGCCGCAAGATGTTTAACCGCTATTGCGAAAACCATCTGAAAAGCAGGGAGGTTATGGCTTCAGGAGTAGGGTGGTTCCTGTTTGTAGACGTAGATTATTTTAAGTCTATCAACGATACCTTGGGACACCCGGCAGGGGATTTTGTCCTAAAAAGGGTGGCGCAAAGTCTGTCCTCCATTTTCTCAACCGATGGTGGCATTGGGAGAATGGGTGGGGACGAGTTTGCGGTGTTGCTCGCAAGCCCAATGCTGAAAACGGAGCTGTCCCAGAAGCTGGATGCGTTTCTAAGCGAAATTTCCGCTGTATTGGCTGCCCCCGAAAAGGTGACATGCAGCATCGGGGCTTGCCGGTTTGCCTATCCGCAGGAGATGCAAACGCTTTATTCGGAAACTGACCGTTTGCTTTATGCCGCCAAGCGGAATGGGCGCGCCTGCTACATCATGGGCACGCTGGATGGCAGCGGGCTCCAGCTGCTCGACGATTAGGGGCGTCGTTTGCCCTGGGAATCTATGCTGGCGTCTGCTCAAATGACGGCAGGGATTTTGATTCACAGGGCGAGGAATGCGCCATAAGAATTTCATAGAAGGCAGGAATGAAAACGGGGGAGGAAAGACGGGGGATTTGCAATAGCGTGCGGAACGCAATATGTGAAAAACGAGAAAGGAAAACAGGGGCGGAATTCGACGCTTCCATCGAAAACAGGCTCAACGAGGCCGGGCTTGCGCTTTGGAAGCGGTCATTCGCGCCGCAAAGCAAAAGGCGGAAACGCGCCTTGCGTTTCCGCCTCTCTTTTGCCGCTATTCCTTTTCCTTGAGCAAATATTTCTGCGCGCGGCGCAGGATGCGCCGGTCCTGTTCGTAGGTGAGACGGCCGGCGGCTTCACCGGCTTCCACCCATTCGGCCACCGCCACTTCGCCTTCCTGGGCGATGGGCGTTTGTTCCTCGGCCACGGCAATGAAGAATACCACCAGTTTTTCCACGTCTGGGCGTGCCATGTAACGGTTTTCAGCGCGGAAACCCGTGTCTACGCTAACGCGCACGCCGGTTTCTTCCAGGATTTCACGTTCGGCGGTCTGCCGTTCGCTTTCGCCGGCCTCCACATGGCCCTTGGGAAAGGAGATGTGACGCCCGTGTTCGTGGCGAATGAGCAAGACGTGCCATGCGCCGTCGAATTGGCTGAAAACTACGGCGCCACAGGATTTTTCATGTCGCATGGGTATGCGCAACCCCTTTGCAGATGTTTCTCTATATTATTATATTATAGCGCATGAATGTAAAATTGTCACGGAATCCAGCCAAAAACCCGCGGGCAGAATGAACAAAATTCTTCCCGGAAATTGGAAAAGCGGAGAGGATTTTGAACCTCTCCGCTTTTTTGACGCTTTAACGCTTCGGAGAAATCTTCTCCATGCCGTCCATCCAGGGGCGAAGCACTTCAGGAATGACCACGCTGCCGTCCGGCTGCTGGAATTGCTCGACGATGGCGGGCATCAGGCGGCTGGTGGCCAGGCCGGAGCCATTGAGCGTGTGCACAAACTCCAACTTCTTGGTTTCGTTGCGGCGGAAGCGGATGTTGCCGCGCCGGGCCTGATAGTCGCGCGCATTGGAAACGGAGGAGCACTCCTTATATTCATTCATGCTGGGAATCCACAGCTCGATATCATAGGTGGTGGCCATGGAAGCGGAACAATCGCCCGCGGCCAACTTGGACAGGCGGTAGTGCAGCCCCAATCCCTCGACGAGGCGGCACGCCTTATCAATCAGCTCCTTGAGCATCTTATCGCTGTCCTCGGGGCGGGTATAGCCGAACATCTCCACCTTGTTGAACTGATGGCCGCGAATCATGCCGCGCTCGCTGGCACGATAGGTGCCGGCCTCGCGGCGGTAGCAGGGCGTATAGGCAAACAGCTTCTTGGGCAATTCGTCCTCGGAGAGGATTTCGCCGCGATAGAGGTTGATCAGCGCCGTTTCCGCCGTCGGCAGCAGGAAACGGAAGCCTTCTTCCGTAAGGCGGTACACATCTTCTTCAAACTTGGGGAACTGCCCGGCGGTCAGGCCGCAATCGTAGGTCAGAAGGTGCGGGGGCAGCATAAAGGTATAGCCATCCTTGAGGTGCTCGCTGATAAAGTAATTGAGCAGCGCCCATTCCAGCCGTGCGCCAACGCCGGTGTAAAGCCAGAAGCCGTTGCCGCCCATCTTCACGCCGCGTTCGTAGTCGATCAGGCCAAGATCCACGCACAAATCCACATGGTTTTTCGGCTCCCAATCGAATACGGGCTTTTCGCCTACCACCTTGACGACCTGGTTGTTTTCCTTGCCGCCGGCCACGACGTCCTCGGCGGGCAAGTTGGGCAGTGCCAATACGAAGCGATGAATCTTTTCCTCCAGCGCGCCCTGCTCCTCGTCCATCTCCTTGACGCGGTCAGCCATTTCCTTGAGCTTGGCGAGCAGCTCGGTCGCGTCCTTGCCCTGCTTTTTGAGTACGGGGATTTCCTTGCTCATGCGGTTGCGCTCGGCCTTGAGGGATTCGTTTTCCATCAACAGCGCGCGGCGGCGGGCATCCCAGTCCAGCAATTCGGTAAAGTCCACGTCGTACTCGCGCTTTTTGAGCGCCTCTTTAACATATTCGGGGTTGGAACGGATGAGGTTCAGATCCAGCATGGTATCCCTCCTAAAAAAATGCGCCCCGCCCGATCAACAGGGACGGCGCGTGCGCCGTGGTGCCACCCGTTTTCAAGCAGAAGCTCCTCGTATGCGCGCTATCGGGCGCACCCGCCCCGCTTGCGCGGGGATGCTCGGGGATGGAAATCGGGCCTTGCGCCTCCGGCTTTCACCAACCGCCGTTTCTCTTTGCGCGCGACCGCCCAACCGTTCCCGTCATGGCGTTACCTTCATTATAAACCGATTTTGAAAATATGCAAGCCCGGAGCCGATTTTTAACACGCAATGGGGAAAACCATGGTATAATGAAAGCCGTGGCCGCTGGGCTGCTACGAAAGAACATGGGGGAGAGGGCATGAAGATCACCGCGCGGGCGCAAGCGAAAATCAACTGGTCGCTGGACGTAAGCGCAGGCCGTGACGACGGCTATCATGAATTGGATATGCTCATGCAGCGCGTAGACCTGTCCGACGTGCTGACGTTCGAGCACGCCCGCTGGCTGACGTTGACGGTAAACGGCCGTCCGCTGCCGGTGGGCGGGCGCAACCTGGTTTTGCAAGCGGCGCAGGCGCTGAACGACTACATGGGCAAACGCTATGGCGCGCGCATCACGCTTGCCAAGCACATTCCCATCCGCGCCGGGCTGGGCGGAGGCAGCGCCGACTGCGCGGCCACGCTGATTGCCCTGAACCGCCTGTGGGAGCTGCGCCTGCCGGTGGACAAGCTGCTGGAAATCGGCCGCACGCTGGGTGCGGACGTGCCTTACTGCATTGCCGGCGGCTTTGCCCGCGTGCGCGGCATGGGTGAAAAAATCGGCGCGCTGGGAACTGGCGAGCGCTTTCCGTTGGTGATTGTTCACGTGGGGCGCGGCCTTTCCACGGCACAGGTGTTCGGCCAATACGACCGCATGGGGCACAGCCTGCATTTGGATAACGCCGCGCTGGCAAAAGCGATTCTTGCGCGCGATTTTGAGGAGATGCAGCGGCTTTCCGGAAACGCGCTTGAAGCCCCGTCCATCTCTCTGATGCCAGCCATTGGCGCCGCTATGGAAAGCCTGCGCGCCCAAGGTGCGCGCGTAGTGCGCATGAGCGGCAGCGGCTCGGCGGTGTTCGGCGCGTTCCGCACCGCCGCCGAAGCCCTGTCTGCCGCTGATCAGATACCGGGGGCGTTGTTTACGTGGACGTGTTGAGGCGCGTTTACCCTTCCAAGCCCAGAGCGTCGTCGATGGGCAGGGAGATGACCACGCCGTGCGCGCCGGTCTGTGTGCCGCAGGCGGCGCTGATGGCGGACATGACCTCTGTCTTGCGTACCTTGGGCACGATGATCATGACAAAGTCCTGTTCGTCCTGTACGGATATGCCAAAGAGCTGCTGGATGCGCTCGGAGTTGCGGCGGCGGCCATTCATTACCGTGCCGCCCTTGGCCCCGGCTGCCCGGGCCGCATGCGCATGCCATATGCAGGCGCCTCATCCGCTTTTATACCCTGGAAAACAGTTCTTTTGCTTTTTTCATTCTCGCTACAATTGGCACCCTAAAGGGACATCTTGTTTCACACCCTTTACATCCGATACAGTCTTTTGCGTTGGCGGACAGGCCCTCATAGTGCGCCTTGACTGTTGCTGGCACTTCTTCCTGCATGGTAGCCAGATCGTAGAGTTTATTCACCATAGCAATATCAATTTCGGCCGGGCAGGGCGCGCAATGTCCGCAATAGGTGCATTGTCCACTGTAGGCATGGTGCGGCGCCGTCGCCAGCACGCTGGCGTAATCTTTTTCTTCCTCGGTGGCCTCCTCGTAAGCAACAGCTTCTCTGACGTGTTCCGCCGTATCGTATCCTACCAGCACGCTGGCTACCCCCGGCCTTGTAAGCGCATAGTGAATACATTGAATAGGGGTCAGCGCCACTCCAAACGGGGATATTTTTTCGTTGAAAAGGCGGCCTCCCGCGTAACCTTTCATGACATTGATTCCGATTCCCCGCTGCTCGCAGATTTGATATAGTTCCGCCCGTTCCGGGTCGATGCCCTGAAGGGTTTTCTCGTATGAATCCGATTCAAAATATCTATTCATGTCTTCGCTTGCCGGGAGCATATCAAAAGCCGGATTGACGCTGAACAAAACCATCTCAATTTCGCCGCTTAATGCCGCAAGCTTTGCTATTTTCGGATTGTGTGTGCTGATTCCAATGTGGTGGATGACTCCTTTTTCTTTCTGCTCCTTAACATAGGCCAGAAATTCCCCGTCCATGATTCGGCGATATTCCGCCTCCTCGTCCACATTATGAATCATGCCGAGGTCAATGTAATCTGTTTGAAGGCGCACCAGCAAATCCTGAAATGCTTCTTTCACCTTCTCAAGATTCCGGGTGCGAACATACTGGCCATTCTGCCAGGTTGAGCCAAAATGTCCTTGGATAATCCATTTCTCCCGCTTTCCCCGTATTGCCTTCCCAATATTGGAGCGGACATTTGGTTCCGACATCCAGCAGTCCAGAATGTTGACGCCATAACTTTCGCAGCAGCTGACAACTTCTTTTATCTCCGCCTCATTGTGACGCTCCAGCCACTCCGCACCAAGCCCAATTTCACTAATCTTCAATCCGGTTTTTCCCAGGACGCGATATCTCATTTTATGTTCCTCCCAGCTATAGCATCTATAACCGCTATTTTATATTTGTACCGCGCTCGTGTCAAGTACGCATAATAATGCGCTGTGGTTACCAAAATGGAAGTGCTGAAAGGAAATAATACCATGCAGCAAGGAAAAGAAAGGCTATGGGTTGTACCCATAGCCGCCTTTGAGCAAATGTTCCCCGCGCGCCGGTCTTACGGCTCGCCCTGTGCATCATGCGCCTCTTCAATGGGCGGTTCTTCGATGGGAGGTTCCTCCGTTCCGGCCTCAGGCCAGGTGATTTCTACTTCCGGCTTGACAGGCTCCGCCTCAAAGGGCTGGCCGCATACGGCGCAGAAGCGGGCTTCACCCTGCCGCAACGCGCCGCATTTCTGGCAATACTCCGCCCGCGGCGCTTCCGGAGCCGCCTCCGGCGCAGCTTCCACCGGGCTTTGCGGCTCGGGCATCTTCGTGCCACAGGAGGGGCAGAATTTGGCATCCTTATCCACCACCGCGTCGCAGTTCGGGCAACGCTTTTTGTCGTTGAGGGCGTCCAACTCGGCGGTCACGGTCTTGATGCGCTCTTGCAGCTCGTCAAGCTGCCGCGAGAGCAACGCGAGCTGTTCCTGCGCTTCCTTGTCGCCATGGGAAGTGTAATACGTTTCGCCGAGAACGGCGAACAGCTTTTTCTGCTCGTCGCGCAGGGCGCGCAGCTCACTGTTGCGCCGCGTTGCCTCTACGCCCTCCACAGTTTTCTTTTGTATCGACTTTGCGGCGCTCTGAAAGGTCTTGCCGAGGTCGCTGAAGAAAGAAGCCATTGAGAACTCCCCTTTCTGTCTAAAGATATTGTAAAGGAAAATCATTCCCCCCTATATCATAATACCATTTCCCGTCAAATGCAAGCAAATTCTTCAAAGATGTATGGAAATTGCTGTATGCGGGGAAGGTAAGCGGGGGTGATTGCATGTTTACACTGTTTTTGCGCGCGTTGATCCTCTATGTGGTGATGATCGTCACCATGCGCGGGTTGGGCAAGCGCCAGCTCGGCCAGTTCCAGCCCTATGAATTTGCAATGGCCATTTTGCTGGCCGACCTGATTTCCACGCCGATGGAATCGGTTTCCACGCCGCTTTTATACGGCATTTTGCCGGTGATGGCGCTGTTTGCCGTACACAGCCTGATCACGTTAATTTCGCTGAAGTCGGATAAGGTGCGCGCCTTTGTCTCCGGGAAGCCATCGGTGATCATCTCCCGCGGCGTTATCAACGAGCAGGAACTCAAGCGCCTGTGCCTGAGCCTTTCCGACCTGCTTGAGGGCCTGCGCAACGTGGGTATCATGGATCCCTCCGAGGTCGGCACCGCCATAGTCGAGGCCAACGGCAAGCTCAGCGCCTTCCCGGACGCGGCCAAGCGAGCGCCTACCACCGGGGAAATGGGCATTGATCCCGGTTATGAGGGCCTGCCCCTGCCGCTGATTATGGATGGGCGCGTGCAGGCGAATAACTTAAAGCAGGTAGGGGAGGACGAGGCGTGGCTGACGGCCCTGCTCGCCCGGCGCGGGCTGCAAACCGGCGAAGTGTACCTCGCCTGCCTGGATACCCATGGCAGCTTGGCCTTGCAGACCCGGGCCGGGGAACGCATGCGCCTCAATGCCATCGACCCGGGAAAGGTGGGGTGGTAATGCGCTCAACGCTGATTGCGCTCATTGTGGTGGTTGCCGTAGCCATTTCCCTGTGCGTGCTCTCGCAGGCACAGGTGCGCGCTGTGACGGAAGAAATGGACCTTTTGCGCGTGGAAGCGGCGGAACGGGCCCGCGCTGGCGATAATATGGGCGCGATGGAATGCCTGACGCGCTTTGCCAGCCGTTGGCAGAGCGTCACGCCCCTGCTGGAAATGCTCACCTCGCACGACGATTTGCACGAAGTGGCCAGCGAACTGGTGGACGCGCAGGTCTGCCTGGAAAACGGCGATCTGGACGACTGTTTCCGCTCGCTTGCCCAACTGGGCGAGGCCCTGCGTCACATTCAGGATATGGAGGCGCTGACGCTGTCCAACCTCTATTGACCGCGCAACCGCCTGACCATAAAGGCCATGTTTTTGCCCAGCGTTTCAAAGGTGCGAATGCCCTCGGCGTCGTTTTGGGCCTCGCCGGGCGCGCCGGCAAGCGTCATATTCCAGTAAGCGGCCGAGGCCACGGGCATTTCACACTTGGTAAACAGGAAATTGATGGCCGCAAAGGCGAAATTGGCCCCGGCGCGCCGCGCGGCTACGACTGCCGCGCCCACCTTGCCGCGCAACAAACCGTCGTTGGCCCCGGAAACGACGCCGGCACGGTCGATCAGTGCCTTGACCTCGCTGGAGACATTGCTGAAATAGGTCGGCGAGCCGATCACCAGCCCGTCTGCCGCCCAGATCTTTTCCAGGATATCATTCATGCCATCCGTCAGGACGCAGCGGCGGTCCTTTCGCCGCGAGCAGACGCCGCAGTTTTGGCAGCCGCGTACCTCCTTGCCGCCAAGCTGACAAATTTCCGCCTCCACGTCGCTCTCCTGCAGCGCCCGGGCGACGGTTTCCAGCGCTTGAAAGGTGTTTCCATGCCTGCGCGGGCTTCCGTTGATGAGCAAAACCTTCATGCAAAACACTCCCTTGCCGCCATGATACAAGGCGCGAAAAGCACGCCTTCCCCGGGCGACATAGTATGCCCGGGGAGGGAGAAATATGAATCCGCAAACGCTTTTGCGCCTGTGCTCGTTTACATATTTGAATCTGCCGGAATTATACGCCCGCCGCCTTGGGCGCGGCGAAACGGTGACGCTGGCCGAGGTCGCCCGTGCCCTCCGGCGGCTGGACGATCTCGGCGCACTCTCCTGCGGGACGTACCTTGAAAACGCCGGCAGGGAGCTTGCCGCCCTGGAAAAATCGCCCCTGCGCATACTTGCCTATGAAAACGACAACGTGGATACGGGATTCGTCGCCTATGCCTTCGGGGAGCCGGGCGGCGGCGTGATCGTCGCCGTGCGCGGTTCAGAGGGAAAGGGGAAGTGCGTGCCCACAAATGTGGACTGGCGCGACAACTTTTGCGCGCCCCTGAACGGCTCGGTGCAATCCGCCGCCGCCACTGCCTTTGCCGACCGTTTTTCCCATGGCTCTTTGCTCATCACGGGCCATTCCAAGGGCGGGAACGTGGCTCTGTATGCCCAGAGCACGGCTCAAAACCCGCTTGCGCGCGCCGTGGCGTTCAACGGCCAGGGCTTCGCGCGCTGCGAGTTGAGCGGGGAACAGCGCCGCCGCCTGAGGGTAGGCGCGGTCAATTACGTGGTGGCCGGGGACATCGTCGGCGCGCTTCTGTATCACCCGGAAACACGCTTCTATGTAAAGCAGAATCCTGGCACAAACGCCCATTCTCCCGACGCTTATGCCTTCGATGCGGAGGGCTGGCCCATTCCGGCGCGCCGTGCGCCCCTGACCTACGCCGTCGAAGCGCTTTCGCGCCTGCTCGTGGCTTTGGAGCGGCTGGGCATCACGAACTTTACGCGGCGGCTGCTGAACTGCCCGACGCCTACATAACAAAAACTGCGTGGACAGGCGCGCGGGTGCGTGCTATAATAATCGCGTTCCCGGGCGTGCCGCCTGGGAAAGGATTCCAAGGAAAAGGTCGGAAGAACCGTGTTGAAAATCGACGCACATGTGCATATCTACCCCGACAAGATTGCTGCAAAGGCAGCCAAAGGCATCGGCAAGTTTTACGATATCACCATCCATCACGATGGCAGCATCACCCAGATGATCGCCGAGGAGGATAAGGCCGGGGTTTCGCGAATGGTCGCGCACTCTGTGGCTACCACGCCCACGCAGGTCGCGCACATCAACGAGTTTATCATGGGTGCGCATGCGGAGTATCCGGGGCGGCTGATCCCCTTCGCCGCGCTGCATCCGGATACGCCGGATATGGAAAATGTGCTCAAGGGCATTGTGGCGGCGGGCTTCAAGGGCGTGAAGCTCCACCCGGACTTTCAGGAGTTCCAGCTCGACGAGCCGCGCGCGCTGCGCATGTTTTCCATGATTGCGGACGCCGGTCTGCCCGTGCTCATCCACACCGGCGACTATCGCTATGATTATTCCAACCCTCCGCGCATGGCGCATCTGTTGGATGAGATTCCCAACCTTGTCGCCATCGGCGCGCATTTGGGTGGTTGGAGCGTTTATGACGAGGCGCGCAAGACGCTGGCGGGCCGCCGCAATTTTTATGTGGATACTTCCAGCGCCCTTTACGCGCTCAAGCCCGACCATGCCGTGGAACTGATTCGCGCTTTTGGCGCCGGGCGCGTGATGTTTGGCACGGACTATCCCATGTGGACGCCCGCCGAGGAAGTGGAGCGCTTCGACGCCCTGCCGCTGACCGAGGCGGAGCGGGAGCAGATTTACCACGGCACCGCCGAGGAACTGCTGGGCTAGGAGGACGCTATGGAGCTTTCTTACAGGCGGGCGCAGATTCTGGAGCTTCCCCAGATCCTCGCCCAGTGCTTTGAAAATGTCAAGCGCTATGAGGACTTTTCCCGCGTGGACCAGGCTGAGGCGCTTTCCGCCGTGCGCCGCAAGGTGCAAAAGCAGATATTTAACTACACCGTCGCCGAAAAGGATGGCACGGCGGTTGGCTGTTATTACATGCACCCGGCAGGCGGCCGTATGGAACTGGAGGACTTTTACGTATTTGAATCCTACCGCGGTCAGGGCGTGGGCACGCGCATGCTGCGCGACTGCCAGGCAAAGGCCAACGGCGCGCTGTGGCTGCGCGTGTTCGCCGGAAACGTGCGGGCTATAGGCTTCTATATCCGCCTGGGTTTCCACATCCGCGGCGAGGCTCAGGATGGCATGCTGTGGATGCAATGTATTTGAACCCCATATTATTGCCGATTGAGTAAAAAAGGACAGTGCCGTTACCGGCGCTGTCCTTTCAGAGCGTAAGGCAGTGAGGGGACTATTCCGTGGTTTCCGCAGCTTCTTCCGTTGCGGTTGCTTCTTCCGCGTCGGGAACGGTGACGATCACCGTCATGCCCAGGCGCACGCTTTCATCAGGCGTGAAGGAGACATAACCCTTGTAGACGGCATCGGAGCTGGAGGTGGAGGTTTCCTCTCCGGCGGCCGAAGTGGAGGCGTTGGACAGATAGGAGATCATGCGCACATTGCCCTCAGTATCGTGCGCGCCATCCTCATCCCAGTTGAAGGAGACGCGCACATCGTCGCCTACGGCGATGGCGCCTAAGTCATATTCTTCCACATCAATTTCAATTTCCAGGGAATCATCCGGATAGATACTCAGAATGGTATCGCCCTTGCTAACCGTGCCGCCGGCAGAGACGCTGACAGAGGCGACCACGCCGGAAATTTCGCTTACAATCTCGTTGCCGGTGGCGTAAAGCCCATCCAAGTCTCCAGTAACGGTTTCAAACAGGAGCTGGCCGCGTTCGACGGGATCGCCGTCGCTTACATGCAGGGCCACCACGCTGCCCGTGCCGGTCACAGCGATCTCAGCCGTGCGCGAAACCGTGCCGCGCCCGATGCGCGAGGAGGACGTGTATTCCGGGGAACGGTAGATGTTCACCGTTTCCTCCATCATCAGTTCGCCCGACGTGGTTTCCACAGTATAGGTCGTGCCCTCGGCGGCGACGATTTCGCCAACAGCCGTGTGCGCGCCGTCGGAAGTACAGGAAATGTAAACCGTCTCGCCAATGTTGACGTACTTGTTGGCGCTGTCGTTGTAGGCTTTTTCAATGTCGGCGGAGATAGAGTACTTGTTCTCCGGGGCGATGTAGAGCGCCGCGCCATAGCGCGTAGAGACGTTCTCCACATTGTCGCCAGTTTGGATGAACAGGCCGGTAACGGTACCGGAGGTAGAGGCGTAGACCTTGGTGGTTTCAATTGTGGCGACGACATCGCCCACTTCCACGCGGTCGCCCGCCTGCACAGAAAGCGAAGCCACCACGCCGCCAAAGGGCGCGGTTATGGCGCTGGCGCCGGTGGAGACCACGCTGCCGTCAAACGAGGTGTCAGCCAACGCCACTGAAGGGGCGAGGCATAGGAGCAACGTGAGCAGCAGGGTAAGCAGCTTTTTCATTGGATGATTCCTCCCGTTTCTGGGGCGTGCGCCCCTTTCTCACATTCTGCGCAGGGCGTCGATGGGGTTCAGGCGGCTCGCTTTGCGCGCGGGCGACCAGCCGAAGATAATGCCTACCGCCGCTGAAAAGCCCACGCCCAGGGCGATAGCGCCATAGGAAATCACGAAATTCGTGCTCATGACCGAACAGAGGATAGCCGACAGCGCGATGCCGAGCACCACGCCGGCCAAACCGCCCACCATGGAAAGCAGAAACGATTCAATCAAGAACTGCGCCTGAATCTGGCCGGGCCGCGCGCCGATGGCTTTTTTCAGGCCGATTTCCACCGTGCGCTCTGTCACGGAAGTGAGCATCATGTTCATAATGCCGATACCGCCCACAAGCAGGGCGATGGAGGCGATGCCGGCCAGCAACCCGGACATCATCGACAGCATGGATTCCATCGTATCGGCAATGGATTCCATGGTGGTGATGGTGTAGGTATCGTCCTCATAGTTGAAGATGGCGTCCAGGCAGGTTTCCAGCTCGCTTTCCACGGCAGCGGAGGCGTTGGCATCGTCTATGTAGACCGTCAGCGAGTTGACCAGCGTTTCCCCGTTCATCTTCAGCGCCGTGGTGTAGGGAATGACGACGTTGTCCGAACCGGAAAGCATGCTCACCACGGATGAATCGCCATCCTCTGCCAGCAGGCCGACAACGGTAAAACGCATGCCATCCAAATAGATTTCTTCGCCGATGGGGTCTACGCCATAGAAAAACGTATCGACAAGCTCCTGGCTGATGAGGCACACGCGGTTGGAGGAATCCAGATCCAGCGCGTTGATGGAGCGGCCGCGCGCCAAAGCGTCCGCCTCATGGCGGAAATAGTCGTCGTTCCGGCCGGCGACGCGCATGCCGGTTTCATATGTGCCGCCGCGCGCCACGGTGACCGAAAGGGAGACGGACGGCGAAACGCCGTCGACATGCTCGAGGCTGGAAATTTCCTCCAGGTTTTCCACGCTCAGGCCAGCCTGCAGGTCCGTCCCTGTGGCGCTCAGGGTC
>DVFZ01000020.1 GCA_018712945.1 Candidatus Pullichristensenella stercorigallinarum
AGGAGTCTGGACCGTCTCTCAGTTCCAGTGTGGCCGATCACCCTCTCAGGTCGGCTACCGATCGTCGCCTTGGTGGGCCGTTACCTCGCCAACTAGCTAATCGGACGCGAACTCACCCCATACCGGATTGCTCCTTTTACCTCATCGCCATGTGGCATCGTGGTCTTATGCGGTATTAGCAGATGTTTCCATCTGTTATCCCCCTGTATGGGACAGATTGTTCACGCGTTACTCACCCGTCCGCCGCTAGAATGTTCAGTGTGCAAGCACTCCGAACATCCCCGCTCGACTTGCATGTGTTAAGCACGCCGCCAGCGTTCGTCCTGAGCCAGGATCATACTCTTATGTTCAATCCTTCACAGGTCGCTTCCCGCCCCGCCGGCTCGCCAAAGCCCGCAAAACGTTCCGCATCCCTGCTGTCTACTCTCTCAGAATCTGACTGTTCTTGTGGCTCACATCCTCCATCTTTCGATGTAAGACGCTCGCCTTTCTTCCTTCTCTGTATCGTTTTCAAGGTTCGCTTGCCGCCCTCCCGCTCGCCCCTCGCCTCTCGGCGCGGCGCCCTCGTTTCAAGCGGCGTATGCTATTATAGCAACTTATCCCGCCTTTGTCAAGGGCTTTTGGAGTGTTTTTTCAGATTTTCTTTGTGTTAAGCGCATTTCGCAGGTACCCGGTGCATATATCAATAGGAAACGCTTTCAGGAATGCATGCCGGGCAACAGCAACGGCTGAAGCTGTTTGCCTTCCAATGCAGCCCGTGCGGCCTCGAGAATGCTATCCATATCGGCAACCAGCGAGTTAGGTTTGCCGATATAGTCATCCTGACGGAAGGGAACAAAGTAAATGTGTTTCATTCCCATGAGCGCGCCAATGTTGGCGGCGCTGCGGCCAAGGCCATCGTTGGTAGAGGCAGCGAGCAGCACGGGGCGGCCATTGCGCAGGTGAGACTTTACGGCCATTACCGCCGGCGTATCGCAAATGCCCAACGCCAGCTTTGCCAGACTGTTGCCCGTACACGGCGCGACCAATACGAGATCCAACAGCTTCTTCGGGCCAACCGGCTCTACCTCGCCGAGCGTATGCCAGATTTTGCGTCCGCAAATCTCCTCCAATCGCGTGCGCATGCCAACCGCGCTGCCAAAGCGCGTATCCAGAGTGTAAGCATTGTCCGACATGATGGGAAACAGCTCTGCCCCTGCATCGCGCAGGGCTTCAAAAGCGCAGAACACCTTTGAAAATGTACAAAACGAGCCGGTCATCGCGCAGCCGATGCGTACTCCACGCAGATCAGTCATCCTTTCCACCTCCCTTGCAGATATCCTCAATGCCCGCCGCGAGGGCCAACGCCGCGCTTTCGGGACAGAATCGCCCCGGCAGACCCGGCTCGCGCCAGGCGCGTAGGCCGAGACGGTGCGCCGCTTCCAAATCAATGCCATATGGCGGACTGGCCAAATCAATGAGGCAAGCGCCTGAATCGGCGTTTGCGAGCGTTTTTTCATCCAACACCGGGAAAGGCGGCGTGGAAAAGACCAGTTCCTTTCCGGGCAGCGCCTCCGCCAAGCGCGCCGTCTCCACAGCCTGTGCGCCACGCGCCTGAGCCTGCCGCATGCCGCGTTCGGAACGCGAGGCCACCGTCACCGACGCGCCGAGGGCGACGAGGCGTTCGGCGAGGGCACGGCCGATGCGCCCCCAACCCACGACCAGGCAGCGGCAATCCATCAACGCCCGCTCCTGTGCGCGCATGGCCGCGAACAGGGCGCCCTCGGCGGTCAGTTCCGCGTTGCGGCACAAGAAATCTTCCTTCTGCATCAAATCATGGACGCAAAAGCGTTCCAGACCCGCCGGTGGAATATGCGGGCCGCAGAAGATCAGCCGTGCCCCGGGTTGCAGATGTGTAAGCAGTTGGCCGAGTCCAAAGGGTTTTTCCGCCAGTTCGCATTTGATCGGGCTGTTGAGCAGCACCCAATCCGCCTCCGCCGCACTTTCGAGGGGTGCGGAAACCACACCGTCCAAGCCGGATCTTTCCAACCCGACCGCACGCGCGTCCAGCCCCCGCGCCCGCAAAAGGCGCGCCAGATGCGCGGCGCGCCGGTCGCCGCCGGCAACCAGGAAATCCATATCTACCGCCACCTTTCCGATGCGGCATCGTATGCGCAGAAAAAGGACCGGGTGCAAAAAGCGCCCCCGCCACTTGGCGGGAGCGCTTCAGAGCGCTGACAAAGCCTGCAAACGCGAAAATTGCTCTGATAAAATAGAAATCAGAAACAATTTTCGCTTACTGCGTCAGCTGCACTTGCGGCCTGCGGTCACTTACGTCCATGTAAGCCCCCTTGGCTGCAAGTTTGCTTCCTTGTCTTGCAGGCTTTTGCATCCCTCTGGCAGTCTGTTGACTTTGTCAACATCCTGAAGCACCCCCGCCGCTTGGCGGGAGCGCTTGATCATGGTTCCATTTCTCGCAGGTCGTAGCCCGGTTTTGCCGAGCGGCCCTGCTGGCGGTCGATGTTTTCCTGATGCTTGCGCAAAAAGCGTTCAAACAGCTCGTCTGCGTCCATACCGGCGGCGAGGGCGATGCTGACCATAAAGTGGAAAACGTCCGCGATCTCCTCCTTGAGGTGTTCCCGGTCGATGGGACGCGGATTTTTCCACCACTTGAACTGGGTGGCCTCGAGCAGCTCTCCCACTTCGACGATCAGGGCCATGGAAAACTTCCGCACCCATTCGTCGCTATCCACAGCCTCCAGATGGCGGGACTTGTTGATGCCATCATTGAACGCCGCCTGCAACTCGAATACACGTTCGAGCTTATCCATAGAGGGGGAATGCCTTGCACAGCTCCAAGGCACGCGCGCGCACATCTTCCACGGCAGCCTCGCCCTTTTCGATAATATCGGCGATCATATCCGCGATTTTGACCATCTCCGGCTCTTTCATGCCGCGGGTGGTGACGGCGGGGGTGCCAATGCGCACGCCGCTGGTGACGAACGGCGAGCGCTTTTCGCGCGGCACGGTGTTCTTGTTGGCGGTGATATTGGCCTCGCCCAGCAGGCGCTCCAACTCCTTGCCGGTCATTTCGGTATCGGCCAGGTCGATGAGCATGAGGTGGTTGTCCGTACCGCCGGAAACCAGGCGCACGCCGCGCTTGTTCAGCTGTTCGGCCATGGCGCGGGCATTTTTGACGATCTGGCGCTGGTACTCGACGAATTCCTCAGTCATAGCTTCCTTGAAGCACACGGCCTTGGCGGCGATGATATGCTCCAACGGGCCGCCCTGCGTGCCGGGGAAGATGGCCTTGTCGATGGCCTTGGCGTACTGCTCGCGGCAAAGGATTAACCCGCCGCGCGGGCCGCGCAGGGTCTTGTGGGTAGTGGTGGTAACCACGTCGGCGTAGGGCACAGGGTTCATGTGCTCGCCCGCGGCCACAAGGCCGGCGATGTGCGCCATGTCTACCATCAGCAGCGCGCCGACTTCATCGGCGATCTCGCGGAACTTGGCAAAGTCGATGGAACGGGCGTAGGCGCTGGCGCCAGCCACGATCAGTTTGGGCTTGTGCTCATGGGCGAGGCGGCGCACCTCGTCGTAATCAATGCGCTCGGTCTTTTCATCGACATTGTAGGCTACGAAGTGGAAGTACTTGCCGGAAAGGTTCACAGGGCTGCCATGGGTGAGGTGGCCGCCGTTGGACAGGCTCATGCCCATCACCGTGTCGCCCGGCTCGAGCAGCGCGAAGTACACGGCTGTGTTTGCCTGCGCGCCGGAATGGGGCTGGACGTTGGCATGCTCGGCGCCAAAGAGCTTCTTGGCGCGCTCGCGGGCCATTTCTTCGACCTCGTCCACAAACTGGCAGCCGCCGTAGTAACGCTTTCCGGGATATCCCTCGGCGTACTTGTTGGTCAGGTGCGAACCCATCGCCTGCATGACGGCGGGGCTGACAAAGTTTTCAGAAGCAATCAGCTCGATGTGGGTCTGCTGGCGCTCCAGTTCGCGCTGCATGGCGGCGTAAATTTCCGGGTCGGTCTGCTTGACGGCAGGGTATTCCAGCATGGCTTGCGCCTCCTTATATTCTGCTTTCAACACCATATTATCGGTACGCGAGGCAAAAGACAAGCGCGACCGTGTTAAGTCGCGCTCATTTTGCGAACATTTGCCGTTTTTCCCTATAAAATGTTCATTTCTGTAAACCGCCATCGCCGCCCCACCGCTTGAGAAGTGGCAAAAACTGCGCGTAAAAGGCGCGCACCTGCTCTGGCGGCTGCCCCGGAGCGGCCATATGTCTTTCGAGGAAATCCAACAATTCCTCCTGCGTATTGTAGGCGAACTTCCCATCGGCATAGCACCAGCGGCAATAGTCTTCGTTGATGCTCCCATCCGTCTCGCGGCTGAAGAGGCCATCCTCCAGCGGCATGCCGCAGCACTGGCAGAAGAGCTTGCGCGGCGCGCCCAGCAACGTGTTGACCGATACGTCAAACAGGCGCGAAAGGGCCTTGAGCGTATCCGGACCGGGAGTGGTTTCGCCATTTTCCCAACGGGAAACGGCCTGGCGGGTGACGAACAGCTTTTCTGCCAACTCGCCCTGCGTCATATTCCGCGCGCGCCGCAGCTTGCAAAGCACATCCTTGGTTTCCATATCTCGCACCTCCGCGCTTATTATAAGCGTCGAAAGACGGCGTGGCAAGCAACCGTCTGTTGCGGGGAAACACGGACGCGCCGCCAGGGCCTTAATCCCTCCGGCGCGAACCGGCGATAGCCAGCAGGCGCAGAAGCTGCATAATCGCCATAAACGCGCTGGCCACATAGGTCATTGCCGCGGCGGAGAGCACCTTTTTCGCGCCCCGCAATTCCTCGCCCTGCAAATAGCCGCCGCTCTCCAGCGCCGCCATGGCGCGCTTGGAGGCGTTAAACTCCACCGGCAGGGTAATGAGGGCAAAAAGCACGGCCAGCATAAACAGGGCGATGCCGACGTAGACCAGCGGGTCCCAGGAAAAAATGAGGCCAAACAGAAACAGCGGCCAGGAAAGATTCGAACCGATATTGACAAACGGTACCGCCGCCGTGCGCAGCATCAGCGGGGCATAGCCGTCGCGGTGCTGAAGCACATGCCCGACTTCGTGCGCGGCCACGCCCAACGCCGCCACAGAGTTGGCGTTCGCCGTGGAATCCGACAGGCGCAGCACCATGTTCCTCGGGTCGTAATGGTCTGTAAGACTGCCAGCTACGCGCTCGACAGCCACGTCGTAAACGCCTTCGGCGTGCAGAAGCTGCTCGGCCATCTGCGTGGCGGTCAGGCCCGACGAGGCGCGCACCTTGGAATAGCGGCTGAACGTGCTGGACACGCGAAACTGCGCCCACATCGAAAGCACAAGCGCCGGAATCAGCAGGGCATACGTCCAATCATAGAAAAATGGAAAGTACATTTCCGAAACCTCCTTCGGTAGTACCTCTATTTTACCACATCAATATGCCTTTGGAAACACAGTTTGCACAAAAACCACGTCTGCGGCGTCAAAATGTCGCTTGCGCCGCTCAGGCCTCCATCCACATCGCGGCGATTTGCCACGGGCCCTGTGTCCCGCCCGCGGGCACGCCGCGAAAGCGCGCGCAGCGCACCTGCGTCAGGCGCTCGTCGATGGGGAAAAACAGCGCCACCGCGCCGTGTGCGTCCGGCGGGGCATACTTGACCTTCCCGCAGGCGTTCGCACCTGAAATGAGCGTTCCGACAAAATTCTGTCCTCGCTTCTCCGGAGCCAGATAGCCGTCCGCTTCGCCGGAAAGGCCCAGCAGCGCCGCCTCGCACGCCGCCAGCGCCGCGCCTTCCTCGCTCTGCGGCCAACGCGGCGCGCCCTGCGCCCAGGCGTTTTCGCTGGAGAGCAGGCGAAACCCCGCGCCGGATGCCTGCCAGTGTTCCAAAAGCGCGTGGCCCACCGCGTCGCCCCGATCGGTCAGACAAAGCAGGCTGTCGCCCTCCCTTCCCCGCAGGGCATCAAAGCGCACAAAGCCGTTGAGCGCGCCCTCCGCGTCCAACGTGGCGGCGTAGCGCTGCGCCCCAAAGCGGCCCAACAGCAGCGTGCCGCCCTCCAGCGGCGCTTCCTCTTCCGGCTTTCCCGCGCCGGGCGGCAGCTCCGCGTTGCCCCACCGCACGCGGGGCGTCTCCTCGCAGGCCAGTTTAACCTCCACCACGCCGCCGGGCCAACACACGCAAAATACGTCCTCAGGCGCAGCCATGGGCCGCCCTTCCGCCAGCACCAGCCGCCGCGCCAGCGGCACGGCCCCGCGCTCCAGGGGCCGGTATTCCAGATAATGCGCCCCGCGCGGGGCTGCCGGAAAAAACAAAGGCGCGTCTGCGGCGCATTCGCCTGCGAAGCGTCCATTCAGGTAAACCACGCCCGCTACGGGCGCGGAAACGGCCAACGTCGGCTGCATGCCCATCCCCCCTCGGCAAGCGTATGCGCGGCACGGCAAATCTATCCGCGCGGGGATTGACAGGAAAGGCGTGGCAGTGATATGCTGAAAACAAATCGCGCACGGGAGGAAAGGCGTATGCGCAAATTCTTCATCGGCCTGGGCGCCCTGGTGGGCGCGCTGCTCATCCTCATCCTGGCCTATGCCGCCTATGTATTGCTGGGCATGGATCGCATCGCGGACAATCAAGCGCTGGAAATCGCTCAAACCGCTACGGATGCGCCGCAACTGGGCCGTGAATATTCGCTGCTTTCCTGGAACCTCGGCTTTGGCGCTTATTCGGATGATTTCAGCTTCTTCATGGACGGCGGCGAGCACGCGCGCGCCTTCTCCCAAGAGGCGGTGGAGGAAAATACTGCCGCCATGATTGCCCGCATCGACGAAATCAACCCCGATTTCGCGCTCTTGCAGGAAGTGGATGTGGACTCGGACCGGAGCTGGCACGTAGATCAGCGCGCCATGATCGCCGGCAGCTTTGCGCAAATGTCCTCCTGCTTTGCTGTCAATTACGATTCTCCCTATCTTTTTTATCCGTTCAACGAGCCCATCGGCCGCTCGCTTTCCGGAATCCTTACGCTTTCCGGAGCGCGCATGGAATCGGCCCTGCGCCGCAGCCTGCCGCTGGAGGGCGGCCTGAACCGCCTGACCGACCTCGACCGCTGTTACACGGTTTCGCGTCTGCCCCTTGAAAACGGCGCGGAACTTTGCCTGTACAACCTGCACCTGTCCGCCTACACCAGTGACGGCAGCATTTCCACCGAACAGGCGCGCCTTCTGCTTGCGGACATGGCCGCCGAATACGCGGCTGGCAACTACGCGCTGGCTGCGGGCGATTTCAACAAAGACCTGCTCGGGGCTGTCGCAAACGAGTATTCCTGGGCGCAGCCCTTCCCGGTGGAACTTCTGCCCGAGGGCATCTCCCTCTATGCCCCGGAAAACGCCCCCTCTTGCCGCTACGCCTGCGAGCCTTATGACCCACAGACCGCTTTCGTCCTCACGCTGGATGGCTTTCTGGCCTCGGCCAATATCGAAGTGCTTTCCTGTGAAACGGTAGACGAACAATTTGCCCACTCTGACCACAACCCCGTCCTGCTGCGCTTCCGGCTATTGGCGGAGGCCAAAGAGAACCATGGCCTGCGCTATGCGCGTATGCTCGGGATTGCGAACATGCGGGAACAATGCTTCCTGACTGCGGCTGTGCAAAACATCAAGAGGCTGGTAGCCTCTTTACGGCGTGCTTCCCTGTATCTTATCCCCTGCATTTACACACAAATGCAGGGGTTTGTCAATGGTCTGCAGCACATTATAAAATGCGGGTCCTTACCGTTTGGGAAAAGTTCAGATTGATTCCTCCGGAACGTCGCCCGTAGTGGCGGACACTTCCGGGGTGCCGGACTCCGGCGAAGGATTCTGCGGCTCGGGCGAAGCAGGATTTTCGGGTAGCTCCCCGCTTTCCATAAACGCCTTAAATTCGTCGGCGTCGAGCTTTTCGCGCTCAAGCAATATCTTTGCCAAGGCATGCAGTTTATCCATGTGCTCGGTAAGGATGCTCTCCGCGCGCTTGTAGCCCTCGTTGATGAGGCGGTGTACTTCGCGGTCGATGGCGGAGTTGACCTCCTCCGAAAAGGCCATGCGCTGCTGTGAAAAGCTCTTGCCCAGGAATACCTCCTGCTCGTCACCCAGGAAAATCGGGCCAACGGCTTCGCTCATGCCATACTCAGTGACCATGCTGCGGGCAATTTCGGTGGCCTGCTTGATATCGCTGGAAGCGCCGGTGGAGATTTCGCCCAATACAAGCTGCTCGGCGACGCGGCCGCCCATAGCGCTGGCGATGCGCGCGGCGAGGTAGTTTGCCGTGCGATAGCTGGTCTCTTCCCCGGGCAGGTACATTGTGTAGCCGCCAGCCTGACCACGCGGGATGATTGTCACTTCATGGACATTATCGCACTCGGGGATATAATAGCTGACCACAGCGTGCCCACCCTCGTGGTAAGCCGTGAGGCGGCGGTCCTTTTCCGTAACCTTGCGCGAGCGCTTCTCCGGGCCGGACATCACGCGGGTGACGGCCTCCTCGATGGTGGTCATGGTGATCTCCTTCTTGCCGGCGCGTGCGGTGAGGATGGCAGCCTCGTTCATCACGTTTTCAAGATCCGCGCCGGTAAAGTACGGCGTGCGGCGGGCCAATACTTTAAGATCCACATCCTTCGCAAGCGGTTTGCCGCGAGAGTGCACTTTGAGAATTTCCTCGCGTCCCTTGACATCGGGATAGTTGACCACAATGCGGCGGTCGAAGCGGCCCGGGCGCAAAAGCGCAGGGTCGAGGATGTCCGAGCGGTTGGTCGCAGCCATGACAATCACGCCCTGGTTGTGGGTAAAGCCGTCCATCTCCACCAGCAACTGGTTGAGGGTCTGCTCCCGCTCATCGTGGCCGCCGCCCATGCCGGCGCCCCTCTGACGGCCCACAGCGTCGATCTCATCGATAAAGATGATCGACGGCGCAGCTTTCTTGGCTTGGGCAAACAGGTCGCGCACGCGCGAGGCGCCCACACCCACGAACATTTCCACAAAATCGGAACCGGAGATGGTGAAAAACGGCACCCCAGCTTCTCCGGAAACGGCCTTAGCCAGCAGCGTTTTGCCCGTACCAGGCGGGCCGACGAGCAACACGCCCTTGGGAATGCGTGCGCCGATATCGGTGAACTTCGAAGGGTTCTTCAAAAACTCCACGATCTCGCGCAGTTCTTCCTTTTCCTCGTCAGCGCCGGCTACATCCTTAAAGGTGATGTTGTTGGCCTTGGGGTCTGTGAGGCGGGCGCGGCTTTTGCCAAAGCTGGCCATGCCCTTGCCGCTGCCGGTCTGCGAACGCATGATGAAAAAATACAAAAGCGCAACCAGGCCGATCAGAACAAACGTGGGCAAAAGTTCCATCCACCACGGCGTGCCCGCGGGAAGCTGCGTGGCGATATCAAAGCGATATTCGGCAGCAGTGACCGAGCGGCCAAGCACCTCCTCGTAGATGGTGTTGACGTCGGCGTAGAATTGTTCCTCGCTGGGAATGGTACAAACGATGTCATAGCGCGAGCCAAACTCGTTGAGGGGGATCAGGCTGTCCTCTGTACGCGCAATGAGCGTGGACTGCGTAATAATGACGTCGGAGATCGTTTTGTTTTGTTCGTCGCTTTCCAGATCCAAGCCCTCGTCATACTTGAGGTCAGCCTCAATCCACTGAAGCAGCGCAGAATAGCTCAACTCCAGCGGCTGATCAGCGGTGGGCGTGCCAAGAAGCTGTACCATCCAGAGGATGACCAGCAGAAGAACGACATATAATAGCGGCGTCTGAAAAGGACTTCTTTTCGCGTTTTTTTTCAAGTCTCGTTTCCTCGCTTTCGCAGCCGTTGAGCGCCGTGATGGTGCTACGGCACACGTCTACTATTATATCAACAGGATACTGCTTTTTCAAAGCATATTTCAGTTATTTTCGTAAATTTCCGGCTTAAGGACGCCGATATAAGGCAGATTCCGGTATTTTTCTGCATAATCCAGCCCATAGCCGACCACAAACTCGTTCCCAATGGTAAAGCCAAAGTAATCCGCCTTGATCGTGATGCCCGGCGCGCGGCGCTCCGGCTTGTCAAGCAGCGTGCAAATGCGCACGGACGCTGCGCCGCGGTTGGAAAGCACGCGGGAGAGATAACTGAGGGTAAAGCCGGAATCCACGATATCTTCCACAATGATGACATGCCGTCCATCAATCGGGCCGGACAGATCCTTGCGGATCTCCACTTCGCCGGAAGACTTTGTCCGGTTTCCGTAGCTTGACACCGCCATGAAGTCCATATTCATCGGAATGGGAATGGCCCGGCACAGATCCGCGTAGAAAATTGATGCCCCCTTGAGAATACAGACCAGAATCGGTTCTTTGTTTGCATAATCCCGGGCGATCTCCGCGCCCATTTCTGTCACGCGCCTTTGAATCTCTTCCTGCGTAATGAGCACCTTTGCCAGATCATTCTTCATCCTTTGTCCCTCCAAAAAAGTATTGATAAACTGCCATTTGGGGTATACACTCCAGCCTTACGGCCTCCGTACGGGCCCGAAGCGCGCAGGTTTCAGAAATTCCCACCCCTACGGCCCACAGCACTTCGTTGCCCCTTGCAATAAGCGGCAGGCAATCGCGCAGGGGGCGGTCGATTTTGCGGTCAGTCAGATAGTCCGAAAGCAACTTGCGCCCCCGCATTCCCAGGGGGCGTATCCAGTCGCCCTCGCGCCGAAAGCGGATGGTTGCGCCCGCAAGAGCCGGGCGGGAAAGCGCCTGCGCAAAAGGGTCGCCGCGAACCGGTTCCGGAGCGCAGGCATGCGCTCTAAAAAGAGCCAAACCGGGAAGCTCTGTTTGCCCTTCCAGGCGCAACGGCACAGGTTCAGGAAAAGCCGCGTCTGCTTCCAGGATATACAGACCGTTTTCTGTTTTTTCGACATATCTGCCATCTGGCAGCGTAGTGCCGCCCCGCGGCCAAAGACACAGCGCCGTCAGGAAGCGTATGCGTTCCCAGGTCGCGTTGCCACCGAGCTTCGCACGCCAGAAGCGCCGCAAAATTGCTTCGTCCGGAGCAACCCGCAAAGGCCAGAAACCTCCGTTTGGCAGCGATCTGCGCGTTTCTTCATCCCACCGGGCCGCTTCTTGCGCGACATGCGCATCCTCTATGCCCTGCGTTTCCGCAAATCGGCACAAGGCCCGGCCCGCTCCAGGATAGAGCCTTTCCAGGCGCGGCAGAATTTCCAGCCGCAAGACGTTGCGCGGCGTATCGGCCACGCGGTTGCTTTCGTCCTCCCGCCAATCCTGCCCGCGCGCGCGCAAAAAAGAAACCAAATCCTGTTTTGATGCCCACAGCAGCGGCCGCCAGAGATCGCCATCCAGAACACGCATTCCCGCCGCCCCTTCCGGCCCGGCGCCACGCAGCAAGTGCATAAGTACGGTTTCGGCCTGGTCGCCGGCATGGTGGGCGGTGGCGATGAGCTGCGCGCCGGCCTGCCCTTTCGAGCGGCGCAGGAAAGCATAGCGCAAGCGGCGTGCCGCCGCCTCCATGCCCTCTCCCTGCCGCCGCTCATCCGCCACACAGACGCGCTCGCAGTATAACGGCACGCCAAGGCGGGCGCACAAGGCTTGACAAAAATCCATATCCGCGACGGATGTTCCGCCGCGGATGCCATGCTCAAGATGCGCGGCGCATACATCTACGCCACACTCCAGAAGCGACAACAGAAGCGCCACAGAATCCGCGCCCCCCGAAAGCGCAACCAGTACGCGCTTTCCCGCCGCCGGGGCAATATCGAGGGTCAGCGTTCGTTGATCCATGCGGCAATATCCCCGATGAGCGTTTCAGACACATGCGCGTCTGCGTCCATATAGTCGGCGGCGGTACCCGTCATCTCGCCTTCCAGATCGGCCAGCATGTGGTTCATATTCTGATAGAGCTTATAAGTCGCATCAAATTCCTCCGGCAGTTCTTCCTGCCACGCTTCTATACCATCCACAGGACGCACCTGCCAATCTTTCCCGCCTTGGGCGATAAACAGCGGCAGGCCAATAGAGACCGCGGTTTGTACCGTATCGACGCGCATCTCATCCATCTGATAGTATGCGTTGATACCGAATAAGGTTTGTTTTTGCAACTCCGCGTCAGAAAGGCCCGCCAGCGTATCTACCTTTTCCACCTCGGCCTCCACCAGCGCCCGGTTCTCTTCCAGTACATCGCCGGTGAGCGTAGAAAGCACTTCCAGGTTCTGATGGTACTGGATTTCCCACATCGGCAGGGGCGAACCGGCCAACAGCACGCCGCCTTGCAAACGGTCGCCTACTTCCTCGCGGATGGCACCCATAATCCGGGGGCCAAGCATTGCACCCTGACTGTGCCCAAGCAGGTAAATATCGCCGATGCGCGCGTCTTTTGCAAGCAGTGCGGCCGCTTCCACAGCATCGCGGGTGTATTCATCGTCCACGGTAAAGTCAGCGTCCATGCACATCTCCGGGTGCGCGTAGGTATATTTGTCATAGCGGATACTGGCGACGCCCAGGCGGGCAAGGCCATGCGCCAAATCGCGGAAGGGCGCGTTGGCATAGGCGGTTTCGTTCAGATCCGAAGCGCCCGAACCATGCACCATGACCACCGCCGGGAACGGGCTCTCGCCCTCGGGGAGCGTCAAAAGGCCGTTCGTGGCGTCATCCTGTCCGGCGCGCAGGACGACCGCTTCTTCGATATAGCCGTCCGCGTCCGCTTCGTCACCGGTATTGCGCGCTGTCATAGACGTTAGGCCCAGCGAAGAGAGATGCCCCTGTGCGTCAAAGGCCAGCGCAAGCAAGGCATCCGCGTTTGCAAACGCGCATTGGACGCTGACGAGGCGGTAACCGCTCTGCTCCCCTGTTTCCACAACCTGCGTATCCTCCAGCGCGCCCAACATATTTGTGAGCTGTGCCCATACCGACGCCATGCCGTCCGCACTACCCAAGGCGTCCTGCATAGCCACATCTGAATTCTCATAAACCGTTTCAAAATCGCCGTTCGCAAGCTGGTCAAGCACGCCGAGCGCCCAGGCGCCTGCGTCTTCCTCCGCAAAGGCAGGCATCGGGATCAACAAAACCGAAAAAATCAACAAAAATGTCAGCACACGACGCATACGCGCACCCCCTTTTTGCGTTCATTATAGTATCGCAGCCTTTTTCAGGCAACGCCTTTTGTCCAAAATGCGCTAATCTGCCGCCCAAACGACGTTTTCCCGGTTCAAAAGCTGCCTGTACGTATGAAAATTACGAATATTATACCAGCTTTTTTTGCGTTTGTCGATAGCAAAACCACCCTGTTCCAGCATAGAGCGCCGCCGATGCGGGAATCGTTAAGAAGGACGGCGTCATCAGGCGCCGCAGGGAGGGATTTCCATGAAAAAAGGTCGGTCGGGGCGCTTCGCGGCCGCGCTACTGTTTGCGGCGGCACTGGTCGCCGCGTGCATGTCGCCGCCGCTACGCGCCTTTGAAAGCCTGCCGGACGCTCTTTATCTGAAGTCCGGCGCGCAAACGCAGCTAGAATTCACGCTTCCCGGCAACGCGGAGATCCACAGCGATTCCGCCGCTGTCATTTCCAGCTTTGACCAGAGCGCCTCCAGCCTGGGCAACACCGTCACCCTCACCGCGGGCGACGAGGCTGGCGAGGCCACGCTCACCTACCGCCTGCTGGGCCTGATCCCGGTAAAAACTGTTTCGGTAACGGTTGAAACAGAGCGAACGCTTATCCCCGGCGGGCAGTCGGTGGGCGTGGCGCTTTTGACCGAGGGCGTGGTCGTGGTCGGCTCGTCCGACGTGGGAACGACGCCCAGCCCGGCACGGCTGGCGGGCATCCGCGCCGGCGACCGCATCGTGCGCGTCAACGACACAGACGTGACCGATGCGGATCAGCTCCGCAGCCTGATTGCCGAGGGCGGCGAGGCGCTTTTGGAAATCGAACGCGCTGGCGAAACGGTGGTCGTCAGCGTCGAACCGGCGCTGGATGCCTCTGACGGCGCGTACCGCCTCGGCGCGTGGGTGCGCGACAGTACCGCCGGTATCGGTACGTTGAGCTTCTACGACCCGGACAGCGGCGATTTCGGGGCGCTGGGGCACGCCATTACCGACGTGGATACGGGCATAGTATTGCCCGTGGGCTACGGCGGCATTTATGAAAGCTCCGTTGTGGATGTAAACAAGGGCAAGAGCGGCGAACCAGGCGAATTGCTCGGCCAGTTCTTCGACGCGGAAACGCAGCTCGGCGAGGTGGAAAGCAATACCGACTTTGGTATTTTCGGGACAACAAACGAAGTCGTGGAAAACCCGCTTTACCCCGACGGCCTGCCAGTGGGCACGCGCGCGGACATCCACGTGGGCGAAGCGCAGCTTTTGACCACACTGTCAGACGGCGAGATTCGCGCCTATGACTGCGAAATCGTCAAACTGACCGAGCAGAGCGAGCCAGCCACACGCTCGATGGTCATCAGAATCACCGACGAAGACCTGCTCAACGCCACGGGCGGCATCGTACAGGGCATGAGCGGCTCGCCGATCATCCAGGATGGCAAACTGGTGGGCGCGGTCACGCACGTGTTCATCAACGACCCGACGCAGGGCTACGGCGTCTACATCGAATGGATGCTGGACGCCGCCGCCCAGGATGAAACGGGACTTTCCGGTTAACTTCCGAAGAAGTGCCCGGATGAGCAGGATTTTTTTGCCGCGCGTCGAACCTGTTTTTCATAAACGCGGACAGGAGGGGTTCCATGCGCTCGCGCATCCGAACGGCGCTTGTCGCGGAGCCTTCCGCGGCAGAGCGGGAACGGCTGGGGCAGATGCTCTCAGCGCTGGGCTTTGGCCGCGTTTACGAGGCCGAAGACGGCTTGACGGCTCTGCCTCTGGTGGAAAGCCACTTGCCCGATGCGCTGGTTGTCAGCGCTACGCTGCGCCCTTCGGATGGCGTATGGTTTGTGCGGATGGTGCTGAAAAGGCCGTTGGCGGTGCGTCCCGGCATCGTGCTTATGCGCCTGCCCGGGCTGATGGTGCCCCAGCGCGAGTTGCTTTATGATGCGGGTGTGGCCATCATCGACCGCCCCGCAAAGCGCGAGGCCGTCGTTTCCGCCCTGGCGCAGACGGACATATGCGCACGCCGCCTGCCTCGCGCTTTCTGTGAAAGGCGGAACGCCCTGCTCGACCGTTTGGGCGTAATCGGGCACGAGGGCCGCGCCTATCTGGAAACGGCGGTAAGCTACGCCTGGATGGACGCGCGCCTTGCCCGTGCCCTTACCACGGCGCTGTATCCGATGGTGGGCCGCCATCACGGCGTCAGCGCCCGCAAGGTGGAGCAGAATATGCGCTACGCGATCGAGCTTGCGTGGAAACACGGGCAGATCGACGAGCAATACAGAATTTTTCGCGGTACGATAGACGCGCAGCGCGGCAAACCCACCTGTGGGGAAATGATCGCGCAGCTTGCGGATATACTGCGCATGGAGGAGGTTTGCGGATGAAAAAGATGAAGCGTGTCGTGCTGGTCGTCCTCGACGGCGTCGGCTGCGGCGCTCAACCGGACGCGGAGAAATATGGTGATGTGGGCGCAAACACCCTGGGCCACGTCTATACACAGCAAAACCCCGATATTCCCAACCTTGCGGAGCTGGGCCTGCTGGCCGCCGCCGGGCTAAACGGCGCGGATGACGACGAGCCCATCGGCTGCTATGGCAGCATGACCGAACGCGCCGCCGGCAAGGATACAACCACCGGCCATTGGGAAATCGCCGGGTTGACGCTTGACAAGCCCTTCCCCACCTACCCCAACGGCTTCCCCGAGGAAGTCATTCGCGCCTTTGAGGACGCCGTGGGTTTGGAAACCATCGGCAACAAGCCTGCCTCGGGCACGCAAATCATTGAGGAACTGGGCGCGGAGCATTTGCGCACAGGTAAGCTGATCGTCTATACCTCGGCCGACAGCGTATTCCAGATTGCCGCGCATGAGGCCATCATTCCCCCGGCGGAGCTGTGGCACATCTGCCGCATTGCCCGCCGCCTGCTCAAGGGCGAACATGCCGTGGGCCGCGTCATCGCCCGCCCGTTCGTGGGCGAGGTCGGTTCGTTCGTGCGCACGGACAACCGCCGCGATTTCTCGGTGGATCCCACCGGCACGACCATGCTGGATGTGCTCAAGGGCGAGGGCTACGATGTGCTGGGCGTGGGCAAGATTGAGGATATTTTCAACCATCGCGGCCTCACCCACTCCAACCACGCCGCCGGCAACGAAGCCTGCGTGGACGCGATTTTGGAGTATATGAAAAAGGATCACTGGCGCGGCCTGCTCTTCGCCAACCTGGTGGATACGGATATGCTCTACGGCCACCGCAACGACGTGCCCGGCTTTGCCCACTGCCTGGAGGCGTTTGACCGCCGCCTGCCGGAGATTCTGCGCATGCTTGGCGACGACGGCATGCTCATCATCACCGCCGACCACGGTTGCGACCCGGCCTTCCCCACCACCGACCACACACGCGAACACGTACCGCTGCTGGTTTGGGGTCTGGGCTTGAAGGAGGGCGTGCCCTTGGGCGTGCGCGATACGTTTGCGGATGTGTCGGCCACCGTGCTGGAGGCATTGGGCGCCAAAGGCCGGCTGGACGGAAAATCCTTCTATGATATGATCGCCATGGATTAAGGCACCGCGGGAGCGGGCCGCCCTTCGCCACCGGAGGAGCGGCGCCGCTCCCGCATTTTGTGTTCAAGTTGTGTTTTGCATTGGTTTTTTCCCGATTTTTACGGGTATCTCCCCTTTTACAGTGGGGAAGAATGTGGTATAATGAAAAAAGGTTCATCGTGGAGCGGCCTGCTGCCGCCCGCCCACCTTAAGAGGGAGAAATCTATGCAGCAAAGAGCTACGCAGCCCGCCCGGCGCGGGCAGCACAACTATACAGACAGGCGCCATCCGCTCGCGCAGGCCACGTCGCGCCGCCCCGTTCCCCCCCGCTCCACCACGGGCCGGAACACGCAGGGGCGTTCCGTCCAGGCCCGTCCCACGCAGGGCCGGAATGGCCCGGGCCGGCCATCAGGCGTGAACAATGGGGCGCGTCCGTCTTCTGGCCGCCATGGACGGGGTGGGAATTCCCACCGGCGCATCATTGGCGCCGTCATACTTGTCGCGCTGATCGCGGTATTGTGGTATGCGCTGGACACAATGATTACCATCGGGATTGGCACGCCGCGTTTTTACAACGTCTATGTCAACGGCGTAAGCCTTCGTGGTTATACGCATGATGAAGGCGTCGCCTTGTTTGATACCATTGAGGAGGAATGGCAGAACAAATCTTACGAGCTTTACTATGGAGACGATAGTTGGACATTCTCGCCCGCTACGGTATCGGCACAGCTTAACGTAGATACCGTATTGGAGCGCGCCTGGAACTATGGCCGTGTGGGCAGCCTATCCTACCGCAAGTCCCAGATCAAGTCTCTAAACAGCAACCCTTACTATTTCGAGAGCGACATCACCTATGACGAATCGCAGCTGGAAGCGTTCATCGCCGGCATCCACGAAGCGGTTGACACAGATCCCGTAAACGCGGAAGTGGCCGCCGATGTGAATGGCCCGCGCGTGGTCACGCAATCGCAGACCGGTTTGCAGTTGCAGGACGAGGAGACGCGCGAGCTTTTGCGCACTGTGCTGCTCTACGGCAGCGAGGAGGAGCGCGTGGAGCTGCCTGTAGAAGTCACCGAGCCATCGCTGACCACGCAGGAAGCGGAGGCCACGCTTGGCAGCGGCGAGCCGATTGCCGAATGCACCACCAGCATTGAGGGCAGCCGTTCCAACCGCAAGACCAACGTGCGCGTTGCGCTTTCCCGCTTCAACGGCCTGAAGGTTGATCCGGGCGAAACGGTCAGTTTTAACGCCGTCGCCCTGGAGCGCACGGAAGCCAACGGCTACAAGGAGGCTATTGAATACTCCGAAGGCGAGAGCACCACAGGCATCGGCGGCGGCACCTGTCAGGCGTCCACCACGCTGTATGGCGCTCTGTTGCAGGCGGGCGTGACCATTATAGAGCGCCATAACCACTCCATGACCGTAGGCTATGTCGATCCCAGCATGGATGCGGCGGTGACCGATTCTGGCAGCAAGGATCTGGTGTTCCGCAATGATTCAGATCTGCCGATTTATATCTACACTTCGGTCACGGACACCACCGCCACTGTGACCATTTACGGCGAACGGCCGGAATACCGCTATGAATTCTATTCCGTCGTCACCGAGGACAACATCCAGCCCAACGCGGAAACCGTGCGCACGGATGAAACCGGCGAATACGCCACCTATACCGATGAAAAGGTGCTGGTGACGGAGGGAAAGACCGGCATGCGCAGCCAGCTCTGGCGCGAAAGCTACGACTGGGATACGAACGAACTTGTCGATTCCGTGCAGATTTCCTCGGACTATTACAGCCCGGGCAGGAATATCTACTATGTCGGCGTGCAGGTGCGCCCGACGGCGACGCCTTCCCTTACGACCGGAACCTGGTAAACGAAAGGAGTTCTTTATGAAGCAGTGCTTTCTGACCACGAACGGCCCCAAGGCCATCGGCCCCTATTCCACGGCGGTGATCTGCGGCAACACCGTGTATCTTTCCGGCATGATCCCCACCGACCCGGCTACGGGCAAGATCGCTGAAGGCGGCGTGGAGGCGCAGGCCCGACAGGTATTTGAAAATATCAAAACGGTGCTGGGCGAAATGGGCTTGACATTCGCAAACGCCCTCAAAGCCACTGTTTTTCTTACCGACCTTGGCGATTTTTCTGCGGTCAATGCCATTTATGAAAGCTATTTCGGCCCCGACTATCCCGCCCGCAGCTGTGTGGAGGTTTCCCGCCTTCCCGCCGGGGCGCGCGTAGAGGTGGAGCTGATCTGCGAAAAGGCTTGAGTCTGACGTTTACAAGACAGGGGGCGTTCGCGGCGCGGCGCGCAAAACCGCCGCGAACGTTGCACACACAAGCAAAGGAGTGTTGAGGGTGTTTGACAGCGCAAATATATCCATCTTTGCGGGCAGTGGCGGACAGGCCTTTGCCGAGCGCATGTGCCGCTATATGGGCCGCAAGGTGGGCAATTCGGAAGTAATCACCTTTTCGGAAGGCAATACGTTTGTCCGCATCAATGAATCGGTTCGCGATCGCGACGTATATCTCGTGCAGCCTATCGGCATGCACTCCAACAACGAATTCGTGGAAATCCTTTTTTGGATGGACGCTTTCAAACGCGCCAACGCCCTTTCGGTGACGCTGGTCATGCCCTATTTCGCCTACGCCAAGGGCGATAAAAAAGACGAGCCGCGCGTATCCATCCGCGCGCGCGTGTGCGCCGAATGTATGGAACTGGCCGGCGCGGACCGCTTTGTGACCATGGATCTGCACGCCCAGCAGGTGCAGGGCTTCTTCAAAAAGCCCATGGATCATCTCTATGCCATGCCAATGCTGGTGGAAATCGTGCGCTGTATGGACATGTCCAACGCCGTGGTTGTCTCCCCAGACGCCGGATATGCCAAGCAGGCCCGCAAGTACGCCTCGGCGTTGGGCCTGCCCATCGCCATTGGCGACAAGGAGCGCGTGGACCACTCCGAAAACGCGCAGGTGCTGGAAGTCATCGGCAATGTCGAGGGCAAGGACTGCCTGGTGGTGGACGATTTCACCATCTCCGGCGGCACGCTGATCAACCTGGCGGACACGCTCAAAAAGCGCGGCTGCAAGCGCATTTTCGCGCTGCTTTCCCACAACATCATCTCCGCGCGCGGCGTGACCAAGATTGACGCCAGCCCCATTGAGGCTGTGTTTTCCACCGATACCGTGGACAATCCCAACATCATCGGCCATCCCAAGTTCAAGACCATCTCTGTGGCGCCGATGTTTGCTGAGACGATCATGCGCTTTTACAACTACGAGTCCATCAGCTCGATGTTCGCCCAGCTTCCCGAAAGCATCGTCCGCGCGGGCTTTGAACTGGCTGATCTGACGCTGTAAAGCGGAGGAAACGATGAACGATCTGCAAAGGGCGAAGCGTATTGTATTTAAGGTGGGCACCTCGACGCTGACGCACGATACGGGCAAGCTGAACCTGCGCCGCATGCGCGATCTGGCGCGCGTGCTCTCCGATTTGAAAAATGCCGGGCGGGAAATCGTACTGGTGTCCTCGGGCGCGATTGGCGTGGGCGTGGGCAAGCTCAAGTTGGAGCGGCGGCCGCACGATATCGGCGGCCGCCAGGCCTGCGCCGCCGTGGGCCAGTGCGAATTGATGTACATTTATGACAAGCTGTTCAGCGAGTATGGCCATGTCACCGCGCAGGTATTGCTCACGCGCGATTGCGTGGACGACCGCCTGCGCCGCATGAACATACAAAACGCCTTCGAGCGGCTCTTGGATATGGGCGCGCTGCCCATCATCAACGAAAACGACACCGTGGCGGTGGAGGAAATCGTGTTCGGCGACAACGACACGCTTTCGGCCTTGGTCGCGCGCGAGGTGCACGCCGACGCGCTGGTTATCCTTACCGACATCGACGGACTGCACGAACAAAATCCGCGCGAAAATCCGGACGCAAAGCTGATCCACTTGGTGGAGGAAATTACGCCGCACATCCGCGAAATCGCGGGCGGCACCGGCTCCAGCCGCGGCACCGGCGGCATGATTACCAAGATCGAAGCCGCCGACATCGCCACGCGCGTAGGCATTGCCACCGCCATCATCGACGGCTCTGACCCGGACAACATCTACCGCTTGCTGGATGGCGAAACGATTGGCACGGTGTTTCGCGCACACAGGGAGGGCTGAACCATGACGGACTTGCATGCCATCGGCGCGGCGGCAAAGCGCGCCGCCTATGCGTTGGCAAGCGCTTCAACGGATCAGAAAAACCACGCGCTCAAAACGATTGGCGCCTTTCTGGAGGCGCACGTAGAGGATATACTTTCCGCAAACGCCGCGGATCTGGAAGCGGCGCGGGCGGGCGGAATGTCCACCGCCATGCTCGACCGCCTTTCGCTGACGCCGGAGCGCGTGCGCGCCATGGCGGACGGCGTGCGCGATGTGGCGAAACTTCCCGACCCGGTGGGCCGGGTGCTTTCCGGTTCCACACTTCCCAGCGGCTTGGAAATGGAAAAAATCACCGTGCCGTTGGGCGTCATTGGCATCATCTTTGAAGCGCGCCCCAACGTCACTTCCGACGCGGCGGCGCTGTGCTTGAAAAGCGGCAATGCCTGCATACTGCGCGGCGGCAAGGAAGCCATCCGCTCCAACACAGCCATCGCCTCCGTCATGCGCGCGGCGCTCAAAGAAGCAGGTATGGATGAAAACTGCGTCTGCCTGATCGAAGACACCGCCCGGGAAACGGCTACGGCCATGATGCGCCTCAACGGGTATATTGATTGCCTCATCCCCCGCGGCGGTGCGGGGCTGATTCGTTCGGTGGTGGAAAACGCCACAGTGCCGGTGATCGAGACTGGCGTGGGCAACTGCCACGCCTATGTGGAAAAGAGCGGCGATATCGCCATGGCGGCGGAAATCGTCTTTAATGCCAAGACCTCGCGTCCCTCGGTGTGCAACGCGCTGGAAACGCTGCTGGTGGATGAGGAAATCGCCCCGCAGGCCTTGCCCGTCATCGCCGCGCGGTTGAAGGAAAAAAATGTGGAGCTACGCGGTTGCCCGCGCACCTGCGAAATCCTTCCCGAAGCCGTGCCCGCCTGCGAGCGCGACTATGAAGTGGAATTTCTTGACTACATTCTTGCGGTAAAGGTGGTCTCCGGGCTGGACGAGGCGCTCGAGCACATCCGCCGCTATTCCAGCCACCACAGCGAGTGCGTGGTTACCCGCGACCTTGCCGTGGCGCGTCGCTTTACCCGCGAGGTGGATTCAGCGGCGGTTTACGTCAACGCCTCCACGCGCTTTACAGACGGCGGCATGTTTGGCCTCGGCGCGGAGATTGGCATTTCCACGCAGAAGCTGCACGCGCGCGGCCCAATGGGGCTGGAAGCGCTGGTTTCTTACAAATACGTGCTCTACGGAGACGGGCAGGTGCGCTGAAAGAGGCAATAACGGACGCGCGCCTCGCATAATGTTAAGCAGGACTTGAAGATCCCAACAGAAACTGCGTGGGGTTTTCGTTCCGGACGGTTTCGACGGGCGAAAACGCATGACGGGTGCTGTTGGGTTTTTTGAGGATTGCTCCCGGCGAGGTGTTGTCCATGAAAACAAAGAAACAGCCCGCTCAGCTTGCTTGGGCGCCAAATCCCACCCGTGAGATTCGCGTAACCACCATCGGCGACCGGCGCGCGTTGCTGGAAAACCACACGGGGCTGTTGGAATACAGCCCGGAATGCGTGCGCGTGCGCTGCCGCCGTGGGGCGGCCTGCGTTTGCGGGCAGGGCCTTGCATTGCGCGAAGTGCGCAAGGACGCCCTGATCGTCACCGGCCTGATCGAAAAAGTGGAGCTTGAGCATGATTCGTCTGCGGGTTGAGGGGCTGCGGCTGGAGCGCCTGCTCGAGCGCGCGCTTGCGCAGGGCGCGTCCTTTTCCCATGTAGAGCGCGAAGGGCCGCGGGCGATGGTATTTGAAACCGGCGAACGCGGCGCGCGCGTGCTGCGCGAGCTTTGTCAGCGCCATTCGCTGCGCCTTGAAATCCAGCGCGTCACCGGCCTGAACGCCCTGAAGCGCTTCTGCCTGCGCCGCTGGACGCTTCTGCCTGGGCTGGCGCTGTGCGCGTTGCTTTTGTGCGCATATACGCAGCACATTTGGCGGGTGGACGTGGCCTTTGTGGGCGAGCGCGCGGCGGCCTTTGACTCCGCCGCGGTGCTGGAAATGCTTTCAGAAATGGGTATCCGCCCTGGCATGCCCGTGCGCGATGTGGATACGGAGCGCATTGAGCTGACCCTCGCCGCGGAATCGGAAGAATTTTCTTTTGTAGGCGCGCGGGTGCAGGGCGTGCGGCTGCTGGTGGAAGTCGCCCCCTCCCTGGAAGCCCCTGAGGTTTACGATTTGGAGAACGCGCGCGACCTGGTGGCCGCCTGCGACGGTATCATCGTTTCCGTCAACGCCCAGAGCGGCGTGGCGGCAGTCAAGCCCGGCGACACCGTGCGCAAGGGCGATGTGCTCATCCGCGGCGAGGAGCGCGCAAGCGCCGAAGAAACGCGCGGCGTTGCCGCCCTCGGCGAAGTGGTCGCCCGTACCTGGGTAGAGGCCGAGGCGGAAGCAGAACTTTCCCGCATTGAGCGCGTCTATACCGGCCGGACGAGCACAGACAGCGTTTTGCGCCTGCTTGACTGGTCCTGGCCACTCTCCCCCGGGGAGGCGTTTGCCGTATGCGAAGCCGAGGTGGAATATCTGCCGGTCGGCGGCTTGTTCCTGCCGCTGATGATCGAGCGCACCATCTATGCGGAATACGAGGAGCGCGCCGTGCCTTTGGACGAAAACGCGGTGAGGGAAGCGCTTTCCGAACAGGCGTTTGCACTTGCGGAGCTGGAAATCAACGCTCTGGGGGCAAATTCGCTTCAAATCGTTGACAAATGGATAGATTATAGTATGATAGAAGAAGGCAGGATGCGCGCCCGTGCGGTGGTGGAATTGCACCGCGATATCGCAACGACGCGGGACGCGCTCGCCCAGGAGGGATAAGCAAAAACAATGGAAACCACTCCGTCTGTTGCGACCGACATCCTGCGCGTGGACGTGCCCGAGCAGTTCATCGCGCTTTTCGGCATTCGTGAAGAAAATATGCGCCTGTTCCGCGAGGAACTGGATGTGGACATTTACGCCCATGGCGGCGAAGTAACCCTGTCCGGCGACCCGGAAAAGGTAGAGTTGGCGCGCCTGACGCTTGAAAAGCTGCTGGAGATCATCCAGCGCGGCGACCCGGTGGACCGCACGCGCATCCGCTATGCCATCGAGCTGGCCAGCGAAGGCAACGCCGACCGCATCGGTGAAATCATGCGCGACGTCATCGCCATCACTCACCGCGGCCGCCAGGTCAAGTGCAAAACGCTGGGGCAGAAGCAGTATGTAGACGCCATCAAGCAAAACACCTGCACATTCGCCGTCGGCCCGGCCGGTACGGGCAAGACCTATCTGGCCATCGCCATGGCGGTGGTGGCGCTGAAAAGCAAGGATGTGGAGCGCATCATCCTCACCCGGCCGGCGGTGGAGGCCGGTGAAAAGCTGGGCTTTCTGCCCGGCGACCTGGCTCAGAAGGTAGACCCCTATCTGCGGCCGCTTTACGACGCCCTGCACGAAATGATGGGCCTGGACGCCTATCAGCGCCTGGTGGAGCGCGGGGCCGTGGAAGTGGCGCCGCTGGCGTACATGCGCGGCCGCACGCTCAACGACGCCTTCATCATACTCGACGAGGCGCAAAACACCACCTCTGAACAGATGAAAATGTTCCTCACCCGCATGGGCATGGGTTCCAAGATGGTCATCACCGGCGACGTTACCCAGATCGACTTGCCCACGGGCAAAAAGTCCGGTCTAGTCGAGGCGTTGGATGTACTCAAGGGCGTCAACGATATCGGTATCGTCATGCTTTCGCACCGCGATGTGGTGCGCCACGAGCTGGTGCAGGCCATCGTGCGCGCCTATGAAAAACACGCGGCGGCCAAAAACCGCCGCTGACCGGGGAGACGGCCTGCTGTGGCGGCCGTTTCAAGGAAGGGAACCGTGGGTTTTATGAAGCTACCCTGGAAGATTTCCGGCAGCGAATTCAAGGTTCTGCTGCACACAGCTTTAATTGCGGTCATCGCCTATCTGCTGCTGTTTGGGCTGCTATCGGCCGCGATCACGCCCCAGCGGTACGACATCCGCGTAGGCATGCCGGCGGATGCCACCATCTATGCCAATGAGGACGTGGTAGATACCGTAACCACCCAACAGCTGCGCGACGCCGCCGCCGCACAGGTGGATGTGAGCTACAAAAGCGTGGATGAAAGCGTGACCACACAGGTCACCGAGGATTTAAGCGCCCTCTTTGAACAGCTTTTGGCGCTTTACGATACGCGCGAAGACGCGGAGACGCTTACCATCGAACTTTCGCCCGACCAGCTCGAGGCGCTGTTCTCCGCTTCGCGCGAGACGCTGGAGGCGCTGTTTAACCGCGCCCTGGAATATACCCACGATACGCTGGTTTCCTCTTTGCCTGAGGGGCAGGAAGAGGCGATGCTTTCTCGCCTGGAGCGCGATTTGCGCGCCGAGGGATACGACGCCGATCTAGTGGGCGTGGCTGTGGCCGCCGTGCGTGACCGCATCCGCCCCAATATGCTCATCGACGTGGAAACTACGGAACTCAATCGCCAGCGGGCGCGCGACGAAGTGGAAGACGTCGTCTGCGTCACCGGCGAAGTTATCGTGCGCCAGGGCGCGATCGTCACCCCGGCGCAATATGCCATGCTTGATGCGCTGGGCAAGGTGGACAACGACCCGACGAACATGATTCTCGGCTCCGCGCTGCTGATGCTGGGCCTGGTGGCGGCGGCGGGGCTGTACATGTACCGCTATGAGCGCGATATTGCCCGTCATCCCCGCACGCTTTTGCTGTTGGCCATCCTCTACGTGCTGGTGGTGGGGCTGGCGCTGTTCTTCCGGATCTTTAACCCCTACTTTGTGCCCACGGCCACAGGGCTGGGACTTTTGCTGATTACGCTGCTCGTGCGGCCGCGGCTGGCGGTGTTTTCCACCATGCTGCTGGCCGTGCCGGTGTCGCTGATTGCCGGTTCGAACGACAACGGCCTATTTAACGCCATTACCTTCTCGGTGCTTTTGATGGCCTTCCTCAGCGGCCCGGTGGCCGTCACCGTGCTGCGCCACCGCCAGCAGCGCACTGCCGCCCTGCTCGCGGGCGTGCTGGTGGGCGTGAGCAACTTCATAAGCGTGATTGCCGTGGGTATGATCAACGGCGCCGTTTCCAGCGATACGGCGCTCAACGGCCTGTGCGCGGCGGGCAGCGGCCTGTGCGCGGCCATTCTGTGTATCGGCGTGCAGCCGATTCTGGAATGGCTCTTTAACCTCACCACCTCGGCAAAGCTGCTGGAGCTTTCCAACCCCAATCAGCCGCTTTTGCGGCGCATGCTTTTGGAAGCGCCTGGTAGCTATCATCATTCCATCATCGTCGCCAACCTTGCCGAAACCGCCGCCAGCGCCATCGGCGCAAACGGCCTGCTGGCCAGGGTGGGCGCCTATTACCACGATGTTGGCAAGCTCAAGCGCCCCCAATACTTCAAGGAAAACCAGATGACCGGCGACAACCCCCACGACCGCACGGACCCGCGCGTGAGCGCCGCCATCCTCACCGCCCATACCCGCGACGGCTATCAGATGGGGCTGAAGGCACGCCTGCCCGAGCCGATTCTGGACATCATCCGCCAGCATCACGGCGATTCGCCGATGGTCTTTTTCTACGATAAGGCCGTAAAGCTCTATGGCGACAAGGTGGATATTTCCGCGTTCCGCTATGAGGGGCCGCGCCCGCGTTCCCGGGAAGCCGCGGTGGTCATGCTGGCCGATACCATTGAGGCGGCGGCACGCGCGCTGCCCAATCCCGACCCCGAAAAAGTGGACGCGCTCATTCGCAAGCTGGTGCGGGCCAAGATGACCGACGGCCAACTTGACGAAAGCGAGTTGACATTCGCTGACCTGGACCGCATTTGCCGCGCCTTCCAATCTGTTCTGAGCGGCGTGTTCCACGAGCGCATCGAGTACCCGGACATCGCAATCCCGCCGCGCACGGAAAGTGAAAGCGCGCCGCCGGAGGAAGGCGCAATCGCCCCGGAGGCGGAAACGGAGGATACCGAGAATGCCCCTTGAACTGCAATGGACCGTGGATGAACGCATTGACGGCCTGGAGGCGCTGCTTGCGCATGTGTGCGCGTGCTGCTTTGCGCTGGAGGGCGTGCAAAACGCCGGCATGACGGTGCGCATCGCTTCCGCGGAGGAGGTGCATGCGCTCAACCGCGATATGCGCGGCATTGACCGCGAAACCGACGTGCTCTCCTTCCCCACCGCTTCCTTCCATCCCGGCCGCACCGCCGGGAAGGATCCAAAGCGCGTCCGGCGGCAGTACGATCCTGCCTTGGGCTGGTGTAACCTCGGCGACTGCGTGATTTCCCTTGCCCGCGCGCGTGAACAGGCCCGCGAATATGGGCATTCGCTCGCGCGCGAAATCGGCTATCTGACGGCGCATTCCGCCTTTCACTTGATGGGCTACGATCACGAAAACCCCGCCGACCACGCCGCCATGCGCGCCATGGAGGAGCACGCCATGGAAATGGCGTCGCTTTCGAGAACGGAGGAAAAACCGATGACGGATCAACAGCTTTTTGACATGGCCTGCCAGGCCATGGAACGCTCCTACTCTCCTTATTCCCATTTCAAAGTGGGCGCCTGCCTGCTTTCCAGCGATGGAAGGACATTCCAGGGCTGCAATATCGAAAACGCCAGCTATGGCGCGGCGATCTGCGCCGAGCGTTGTGCCGTGAGCCGGGCCGTGAGCGAAGGCGCGCGTTCCTTTACCGCCATCGCCGTGGTCGGTTCCGATTCGCAGGCCTGGCCCTGCGGCATCTGCCGCCAGGTGCTCAACGAATTTTCGGACAACATGCGCGTCATCTGCGGCCAGTATGGGCATGGCTTTGAAGTGGTTCCCCTCGCCGAACTGCTTCCCCGCTCCTTCGGCCCGGAGAATCTCGGCATACAGGAGGACAAGCATGGAGAATAAGCAACCCTTCCATTCGGGCTTTGTGGCCATCCTTGGCCGCCCCAATGTGGGCAAGTCCAGCATTATGAACCGCTTTGTGGGCGAAAAGGTGGCCATCGTTTCCAATCATCCGCAGACCACGCGCTCGCGGCTGTTGGGCGTGGCTACACACCCGGACTGGCAAATCGTTTTTGTGGATACGCCTGGCCTGCATAAGCCGCGCACCAAATTGGGCGAATACATGGTCAAAGCCGCCAACGACGCGCGCGAGGGCGTGGACGCGGTGCTGGTCGTGGTGGACGGGCAGTATATCGGGGCGGGCGACCGGGCTATCATCGCCGATGTGGCGCGCATGTCCTGTCCCAAGTATCTTGCCGTCAACAAAATCGACCTGTGCAACCCCGAAAAACTGATGCCGGAATTGCAAAAGCTCAACGATTGCGGTTTCGATCAGATCGTCTGCGTTTCGGCCAAGCGCGGCGACCGGATGGACGAACTGCTCGCCATGCTGGTTTCCGCCATGCCCGAAGGCCCCCAGTATTTCCCGGATGAGATGATGACCGACCAGCCCGAGCGCGTGCTCTGCGCCGAAATCATCCGCGAAAAGGCCCTTTGGAACCTCCGCGACGAGGTACCCCACGGCGTTGGCGTGGAAATGCTTTCCATCAAGGAACTGCGCCCGGGGCTGACGGAAATCCACGCCAACATCTACTGTGAGCGCGCTTCGCACAAGTCCATCATCATCGGCAAACAAGGCTCCATGCTGGGCAAGATTGGTTCCGAGGCCCGACGGGATATCGAGCGTTTGTTGGGCACGCAAGTGGCGCTCAAGCTATGGGTAAAGGTGCGCGAAGACTGGCGCAACCGCGCTGGCGATCTGCGCGCCCTCGGCTACGAGGAGGACTGACATGCCTGTCCTTACCACGGACGCGCTGGTGCTCCGCCGCGCCGATTACGCGGATTACGACCGCATGGTGACGTTGCTGACGCCGGAGCATGGCCGTCTGGACGCGGTGGCGCGCGGTTGCCGCCGCCCCCGTTCGCCGCTGGTCAACGCCGTCGAACCCTTTATCAGCGGCGAATTCCAGCTCTTCCGCAAGGGGGAGCGCTATTCTATAGAGCAATGCCAGGTGCGCGAGGGTTTTTACGATTTGCGCACGGATTACGACCGCCTTGTGCACGGCGCGTATTGGCTGCGGCTGCTCGACGCGGGCGTGCCGCGCGACGTGCCCGCGCCGGACATATTCATGCTGGCGCTGAAGGCCCTGGCGCACCTTAACTATGCCGCCGATTTGCCGCCGACAATGCTGACGCTTGTCTTTGAGGCGCACTTTATGGCCCTCTCCGGCTATCCGCCGCGCGTTGATGCCTGCGTGCTATGCTCCCGCCCCCTGAAGGGAGAAGCGCGCTTTGACGCCCGGCTGGGCGGCGCCGTATGTCTGTCCTGCCCCAGCCATGCGCCGCGCATCTCCCTGGGCGCGCGCCGTATACTCTACAAGCTGCCGCGCACGCATTTTGAAAACGCGCCGAAGCTGGTGGATAGCCCGGACTGGCCGGAGGCCGCGCGCCTGTTTCGCCAGTACACGCAGCAACGCATGCAAATTCCCGAAAAATTTTTGCCGCCCCTCGTTTCGGCGCGGAAGGCGGCGGGTATATAACTAGTGTAAGGTCCAAATACAATAATCACGACGGAAAACAAGGAGGCATTTTCCATGAAGAAGTTTGTTTGCACAGTTTGCGGTTATGTTCATGAAGGCGACGCGGCTCCCGAGTTCTGCCCCATCTGCAAGGCTCCCGCTTCCAAGTTCAAAGAGCAGGAAGGCGAGAAGGTTTGGGCGTCTGAGCATGTTGTCGGCGTAGCCAAGGATGTTCCCGAAGAGATCAAGGCTGGCCTGCGCGAGAATTTCCAGGGCGAGTGCACGGAAGTTGGCATGTATCTGGCCATGGCGCGCGTAGCGCACCGCGAAGGTTATCCCGAGATCGGCCTGTACTGGGAGAAGGCCGCTTACGAAGAGGCTGAACACGCCGCCAAGTTTGCCGAGCTGCTGGGCGAAGTCGTAACCGATTCCACCGAGAAGAACCTGCAGATGCGTGTGGACGCCGAGAACGGCGCGACCGCCGGCAAGACCGAGCTGGCCAAGAAGGCGAAGGCCCTGAACCTGGATGCCATCCACGACACCGTGCATGAAATGGCCCGCGACGAGGCCCGCCACGGTAAGGCGTTCGAAGGCCTGCTCAAGCGCTACTTCGGCAAGTAAGAAAGCCAATTAAATCAAGGATTTTCCAGAGGCCGGTTCCGAAAGGGACTGGCCTTTTTGCGACTTTTGAGGGAGGAAAGGTGTCGTTTGGGTGCCCTTTTCCCGTGCAAACGACGATGCTTTTTCTTAAAGGTGCCTTAGAAGGTGTCTTTCTACCCAATAGAAGACCGCGCACATCGGAAAATGCGTGAGTCACATATCCCACAAAACCCTTGGAGAATTGCCCAGTGTGCGTCCACAAGTGTGAATCTAGTTAGAATTGTCGACGCAGCGAAACCGTTTACCGGCCATTTCTTAGAGGCCGCAATTTTTACAACCCCTCTGTGGTAAAAATCGTTGTAAAAATGTTGTGATCCACAGCTATCCTTGACGTCGGAAGAAAAGAAGCGGAAACTGATGTTTTCCGCCTCAGAGCATTGACAAACCCCTGCATTTTCACTCAAATGCAGGGGTTTGTCAATGCTCTGAATAAAGACCACGCCATGAACGAACAACAGCTTGCGGTTCGCAAATCCATTCTTGAAGACTTCATTTTCCCATCTGAATACAATCTTTTGTTTATAAACGCCGGTAGTGAAACAAGCCTGAAAATCAAATCCCCTGTTGATTATGTCATTGTCCACAATAATGATTATGATACACAGGTTCAGGTTCGCGGGCGTGTAAACAGCGATTTATCCAAACTGTATCTGCCCCTTCTCGGCACAACTGATTTGACCGTGCCGGAAGAATACTTGAATAAGCCCCTGTTCACCGAGGAAAAGGCGGAACTGTGTGCGATTCTCAACAGAACGAATCCTTATAACCGCCGTTTCGGATGGACAACCATCAAATCCATGCTGATTGATTGTGATTATACTATTTCCGAGGGAAGGAAAAACAATCGCCGTTATGCCATTATCAGCCCGCCACAATAACGAATGAACTTTTGTTTGTGGGGGATGCATCCCCCACACACTGGCAACAGCCCGACAATGCTTCGCATTCCCGGGACTGTTTGTGCCTACTTTGCCAAATTTGTCTTTTTATATAGTGATAAAGACATTTTTGGCAGAAATACCAATAGAGAAAGGAGGAAAGATTATGAATTATTATCGTCAAATCGCAGAAAACAAACTGCACAACATCGAAATGCGTCATCAGGCCGGAGAAGAAACCGAAATCACAAAAGCATGGGATGCATTGGACAAAGCGGTGGCAGAACTTATGCTAAAACGCGCTGAACAGGAAGAAGCAAAGGAGCAAACGAAAATAGATATAACCGCGGAAGAAGAAGCCTGCAAGATTGCGAAAAAAAGAATCAAAGATATGTTCAAAGGAACCATTCTCGAATGATAATCCCCGTTATCTGAATGCAAACGCCCCATACTTTTTAATTCCGGGCCACACTATAAGCAAATCGGAACGAAAAGAAATATTTTTCCTGAAATAGATGCGGAGGTATGCCATTTTACCTCCGCCCGGAAGCGTCTCAAATACTATACCTTATGATACGCTGGGAATTGGGCCGTTTTGTGTATCACAAATTGATTTATTAAATTTTGAAACGTATCATAATTGATATTTACTTTTTGATACATTTATTATACACTAAGACCAAGGAAAGGGGTATGAGAAATGGCCCGAATAAAATATATCCGCGTCAGCACGCGGGAACAAAACACCGCAAGACAGGAAACCGATACGGAGAAATTTGACCGCGTATACATCGAAAAAGCCAGCGGAAAAAACGCGGACAGGCCCGAATTAAAGGCAATGTTGGATTATGTGCGCGAAGGGGATATTGTAGAAGTGGAGAGCTATTCCCGCATTGCCCGCAACACGCAGGACTTATTGAATATCGTGTCCAAACTTTCAGAAAAGGGCGTTGACTTTGTATCGCAGAAGGAAAAGATAGATACTTCCAGCCCCTCCGGGCGATTGATGCTGACAATTTTCGCAGGACTTGCCCAATTTGAGCGGGAATGTCTGTTGGAGCGTCAGGCGGAAGGGATAGCCATAGCGAAGCGGGAAGGGCGCATGGGACGGCCTGAAATCCAGCCTTGTGCAGACTTCGCCTCCATCGTGAAGGACTGGCAGGACGGCAAAATGACCGCTGTAGAAGCCATGAAGCAGGCAAGAATGACAAAAGCGACGTTCTATCGGAAGGTCAAAATATTGCAGGAATAGGCAACCGCCCGAGGTACAAAGAGCCTCGGGCGGTTTTCCTATTCTGCCATTTTTGTCTTTATCTCTTAATCCCTTTATATAGAAATGGCACGCTTTACATTTGGTTCAGATTTCGCACAAGGACGTCGATACCATTCTGTGATACTATGATGTAGTATTTTTTTGTTGTCTCAATCTTGCCATGCCCCATCTGATTACACAAAATGTGCGTGGGCGTATTCAGCGTTGCCAAATGCGTTCCGTAGGTGTGGCGTAGATAGTGATACTTAAACTCAATCCCATAGGTACTTTTAAGCGTTCGGGAATGGTACTTCATTGAATTGACGGTTTGTATCTTACCATTTGGCAGGCAGTTCACCAATTCAAGGAAAGATACCTTATCTCCATTTGCACAATAGACAAAT
>DVFZ01000021.1 GCA_018712945.1 Candidatus Pullichristensenella stercorigallinarum
GAAGGACGCGCCCATCGTGCTGCTGGACGAGGCCACCGCTTCTCTGGACGTGGAAAACGAAACGAAGGTGCAGGAGGCGCTCTCCCGCCTGCTGGCGGGCAAGACGGTACTGGTCATCGCCCACCGCATGCGCACCGTGGAGGCGGCGGACAAAATCGTCGTCCTGGCCGGCGGCAGGGTGGCGGAACAGGGTTCCCCGTCCGAACTGATGGCAAAGCGCGGCCTGTTCCGCCGCATGGTGGAATTGCAGCGGCAGAGCGCCGGGTGGAAGTTGGGGGAATCTGGCGCCGCGCGGAAACAGGCGCGCACCTCCGGAATTGAATAAGCCTTCGCCGTAGTCGCGGCCTTTTGACAGCTCTTGCGCTTTAGAAAGGCCGCGGCTACATCTTACGCCACATGGCGTGGATAACGCCGGAATTTCCCGGGCGAAGGAGGCGATGCAAGTTGGATGCGCGCTGATGAATGCTCCCACTTCTTCCGTCGCTTTTCCATTATCCGTGCAAGCTGTGGCGGAAAGCGGAAGGCGTCATGCCCATGATCCCTTTGAATACGGTGGCAAAATAGGTAGCGGAACCGAAGCCACAGGCGGCGGCGATCTCCTCGATGCTCTTGCCCGTGGAGGCAAGGAGGGCGCGGGCGCGCTGGATGCGCTCGCGCTTGACGTATTCGCCGAACGTGCAGCCCATCAACGATTTAAAGAGCTGACAGATGTAACACCTGCTGAGGTACGCTTCGCGCGCGACGCGTTCCAGCGTCAGATCCTCAGTAAGATGCGCGCGCACGTAAGCGCAGATGCGCTCAATGTGCGTTCGCTGGGCATGATTTTGGCGCAATTCCTGGGCGTAGGCGTCTAGAATGGCCGCGCCTGCCCTGCGCAGCGTACCGGCACTTTGCCCGACGCCAGCATGGGCGTAGAGGCGATTATCGTAACAACAATGGCTGAAAGATATGCCCACTTGAAACAGCAGATAGTCGTACAGGCTGCGGTTGAGAGACGTGAGCAGTATGATTGCTGTCTCATCCGAGAGAAGACCGCCTTCCCGCGATGTGAACCGCTCTACGCGCAGGGCAAAGAGCGCCTTTGCTACCGGCGCGCCCTCCTGTACCAGCGCTTCGCAAATCTGCATATGGTTGTATAAAAGTTCCCATTCGTCCGTCTGTACGGGAATATTCGCGCGGCATTCCATCTTCAAGCCTCCCTGAAAAACGAAATATCTTTAAGGTTTTCCTGCCAAATTTGAGGTCACAAAGCGGCGGGGATATGATATACTCTTGCTCGGTGGTTAGAAAAAACTAACTGATTGTAATTTCATTCTACTTCCCTGCCGTGTGGATGTCAAGCAAGGAAATATGAAGGAAAGCGCCGGAAAGGAGAAAGCGATGCGAAAAATCGCGGTGTATGGAAAGGGCGGCATCGGCAAGTACACGACGACTTCCAATCTCTCCGCCGCCCTGGCGGAAAAAGGATATCGCGTGATACGAATTGGGCGTGAACTTCGTTGCCGTGGCCGAAACCAGCACCTTTGAATATCCCGAAGAAATCAAACCCCTGGCCATGCCAGCGGTCACCAGCAGCATGTTTGACCTCGAGGGGATCGTGGCGCTGGAGCCGGATCTGGTGCTCCTTCCCGACAGCTCCATGGCCACTCATGGCGCGACCTTACAGGAATTGGGCATCCCCGTATTCGCCGTGACCACCAAGGAACCGGGCCAGGATGTATACACCACCGTGAAGAATCAGACCGAAGCCTACATCGACGCTTTCGCCAAAGATGAAACGGCGCTTGCCGCCGCCGAAGACATCCGCGCCCGCTTTGCGGCGCTGGATGCGCGCATTGCCGGGGCCAGGGAGCGCTACGAGGGCAAGACTTTCTTCGGCGCCACATGCGTCAGCGGTACAGACTACTACCTGCAGGCGCAGACTTCCACCGTCAGTTCCATGATGCAGCTGCTGGGCTTTACCAACATCTACGCTGAATCCATGGGCGATACCAACGCCCCCGCCAGCCTCGAGACCTTCGCCGGCGCGGAAAGCGATTTGTTCGTCTTCACCTCGCAGGGCACGACCACCGTTGCGGAAGCCGAGGCGTTCTGCACAGAGTGCATGGCGGAAAACCAGGCCCTTTGGGACACTGTGCCCGCCGTCAGCCGCGGCGACGTCATCTATCTGCCCTCGGGCTACGTCATTACCGCCGGCCTTAACATCGTCGACAATCTCGGCGGCCTCATCGACATTCTGGACGCGCACTACGCGGTCTGACGGAGGATACAAATGGACAGAAACCAATTGCTCATGCAAATGAAGCACCTCGGCGAAGTGGAATCCATCAAGGACGTGCGGCCGCTGACGGCGGCGATGTTCCCCGGCACACACTGCCCGCTGATGGGCGCGGCGATGGCCGTGCGCGGCATTTCCGACGCAATGATGCTCATCATCGGTACCGATGAATGCACTTATTACACCAAGCATTTCAGCGTCCACGCCGAAAACTTCGGCGGGCTGAACGGCCGCTGCGTCAGTGTGGCGCTGGATGGCCATGGCGTGACCTTCGGCTGCGTGCAAAAGGTGACAGATGCCTTTGCCGAGATGATGGCGAAATACCATCCACAGGCGGTATTCCTCGTCACCACCTGTGTCGTAGAAATCATCGGCGACGACATCGACGCCCTGGCGGGCTCCCTTTCCGAGCGCTACGGCCTGCCGGTGATGGCCGTGCACACCGAGCATTTCAAGTGCGAAAACCATCTGCCTGGCGTTGAGCGCGCCATGACCGCCTGCTTGGATGCCATGCGTCCTCAGGATTGCGACGGCAGCGTCAATCTGCTCGGGCAACGTGCCGGGGATTTTCAGGAAACGGAGCTGTGCGGCGTGCTCACCGGGGCCGGGGTGCGCATAGGCCTGCGCCTGCCCTGCGGCTGCCGCGTGGAGGACATCCGCAACGCCCCCGCCGCGAAGGTCAACATCGTCGTGGACGACACCGCCCTGCCACTGGCACGCAAAATGCGGCAGGCGTTCGGCACGCCCTATGTGCTGTTTGACAAATACGTCGCTCCCGCGCGCATTGCCGCGTGTTATCAGACGCTCTTTGACGCGCTGGAACTGCCCCTGCCCGCGCGCCTCGAAGAATTGCGCGCCGGGGCGGAAGCCGCCTGCGAGCAGGCGCGGCGCGAACTGCGCGGCGTGACTTATATCTACGGCAACACGCCCTTCCGCTGCTATGAGTTCAACCGCTTCATGGCCGAGGCAGGCATGATTCCCCAACTCATCCAGACCAACGCCCTCAAGCCCGAGGACGAGGCCGACCGCGCGGCCATTCTCGCCCTTTACAATCCCTATGTGACCAAAACGGCCAACATCGCCCCTTTACAGTACGTCTACGACGTGCTCCATCCCATGCTCTACTTGGGGCACGAGTACGCCGGCCGCCTGCGCGCCAAGGGCATCGCGCTGGTGCGCACGGACGGCGCGGGCGACATGCTCGGCTATGAAGTGACTGCATTCGTTGTGCGCGCCCTCTGCGCCGCCGCCCGGGAGGCGCGCGCCCTGCGGGAAGGAGGAGCCGCATGAGCCTGTGCCGCTATTTTCCCACGCCTTCCGACCGCATGGGCATTCTCTGGAGCCTTTTGTGCATCGAGGGCGGCGTCGTGCTGGAATACGGCCCCGCAGGCACCACGCATTACAGCGTCAGCCTCTTTGGCGGCCTTGGCGTGGACCAGCAGAATCGCCTCTTTACCACCCACATGAGCGAGGACGATGTGGTCATGGGCGACGTTTCCCGGCTGGAGCGGGCGCTCGTCGAAATCGACGGAGCTTACGCACCGCGCGTTATCTTCGTGGTCGCCTCCTCCGTCTCCGCCGTCATCGGCGCCGACCTGCGCGGCGTGTGCGCCTACATGCAAAAGAAGGTGCGCGCCCGCCTCATCGCTTTTGAGCAGGGCGGCTTCCGCGGCGATTACAGCGTCGGCCTGCGCGAGGCATACCGCCTTGTCGCCCAAAACGTGGTATTGCCCACAGATCAGCGCGTCGAGGGCGTCTACAACATACTTGGCCTTTCCGCCGGCGCATACCGTGCCCGCAGCGACCACAATGAAATTTGCCGCCTGATGCGCGAAGCCTTTGGCATGGAGATGCGCGCCTGCCTCTGTCTGGATACGGACATGGAGGCCATCGAGGGCTGCGGCGCGGCGGAACTCAACCTCGCCCTGCGCGGCGAAGCCCTGCCAGCGGCGGAGATTCTCGAAAAAAACTGCCATGTCCCTTATGTAACCGGTACGCCATATGGCTACGCCGGAACAATGGATTGGCTCAGGCGCGTGGGCGCGGTACTGGGACGCGAACCGGATAAAACGCTCATGCAAAAGCTCAAGGCGCGGCACGCCGAGGCCGCGCAAATGCGCATGTACGGCATGATGCTCAAACGCGACCGCCCCGTGGCCACGCTCTACGGCGAATATGAAATGGTGCAGGGACT
>DVFZ01000022.1 GCA_018712945.1 Candidatus Pullichristensenella stercorigallinarum
ACACCAGCAGGTTTCCTTCGCAAACGCGGATGTGGTCGATTTCCCGTTCAAACAGCCCGGCATCAAACGCATCTGTTCCCAGCACCTCAGCGCTGGCGGCCTCAAGAATGGATTCCCTGATCTGTTTGGCGGGGCAAAAACTCTTCCCGCGCGTCATGAAGGTCGAACACTGCCACGCGATTTTTCCGCTGTTGACGCGCCGTTTGTAATGCTTCCCACAGTAGCCGCAGACAAGCTTTTGTGAAAACGGATAGTGCAACCGAACGCCGTGCCCATCGGGAAACGCCGCAGCACGCTCAACGATGCTCTGCTGCACTTCTTCAAAGACCTCGTGGGAAACGATGGCCTCGTGATTGTCGCGCACGAGATATTGTGGCAATTCGCCGCGGTTGGGGCGGTCGACTTTGCTGAGATGGTCAATGCGATACTGCTTCTGCAGCAGCAGGTCGCCCTGATACTTTTCGTTGCGCAAAATCGTATGAACGACGCTTTCGTGCCAAATGCCGCCGTCTTTGGCTGGGAGGCCACGCCGGTTCAATTCCCGTGCGATGCCATTTTTGCCTATTCCCGCACGGCGCAGTTCAAAAATCAATGCGATGATCTTTGCTTCATCAGGGATGACCGTAACCTTGCCATGATCGAATTTGAGGCCGTTCATTCTGGTTGTCGTAGGAATTCCCTGCTGAAACTTCTGCCGTATGCGCCACTTGCAGTTTTCGGACACCGAGCGGCTCTCTTCCTGCGCATACGACGCGAGGATGGTCAGCATCAGTTCGCCGTCGCCGCTCAGGGAGTGGATGTTCTGTTCTTCGAAGTAGACGTCCACGCCCAGCGTCTTCAGCTCGCGCACGGTTTCCAGCAGCGTGACCGTGTTGCGCGCAAAGCGGCTGATGCTCTTCGTGAGCACCATGTCGATCTTCCCTGCCCGGCAGTCCGCCAGCAGGCGCTGGAACCCTTCCCGGTTATCCTTCGTGCCGGTCAGCGCTTCGTCCACATACACCCCGGCATATTCCCACTCGGGATTTTTCTGGATGTGTTCGCTGTAATAACTGACCTGTGCGGCCAAAGAATGCAGCATCGCGTCCTTACCGCTGGACACGCGGGCATAGGCCGCCACGCGCCTGCGCTGGGGCAATGACGGGATGCCCGCTTCCATTTTTCGTATGACCTTTTCCACGACAGCACCTCCTTCACTGCCATATTCGCTCTGCTACCTACTTATAGCAAGATAAATCTCCGATTCCAGAGGTAGAAAAAAGCGGCCCCCTCTGCAGCAGAAGGGGCCGTGTTGCGATCAATCAGCGGAGAAGATGGGTTGATACTTCGCGCGCAGACAGCGCTCCGCTTCGTCAAAGTCCGCCTGCGAAAGCGCACCATTTTTCAACAGCTGGCGGCAAATTGCCACCATAGTCTGGTACCGCAGCTCACGCTCAAAGCGTTCAGGCTTCATCAGACCACCTTCGAGTATTTCCCAGACACCCAACCGACCTGCCCGTTGATGACGATGGCATTCCAGCCGTTGCAAGCGGTGGCGACATGGTCAAAGGTCATTCCTGCCTTGACCGTGGTGATGGCGCGGTAATTCGTGCCGTTGCCCACGCGGACGTAGACGTTGCCGCCGGTGATGGCCACCGTCACACCCAGCGGCTTCGGCTCCTCCGGCTCGGTAGGCGCGTCGGCCTCGCCTTCCTCGTTGTCCTCGTCTCCGGCTTCTTCGTCGGAGAGGGCGTCCATAAGGGCGGCGTGGGATTTCTCACCATATTCGCCGTCCACATCCAGTCCTTCATCACGCTGGAAATCCATCAGGGCGTCTTTCGTCTCCGAACCGAATTCGCCGTCTGCGCCATAGTCGGGCAGATCGTAGCCCAGCTTCATCAGCGCTTCCTGCAGCGCTTTCACGTCCGAGCCTTCCATGCCCTTCTTGAGCAGGCGGCTTCCCAGAGGGATTTCCTTCGCAGGCACAGTGGCCGCGCCGTCATTGTAGTCGATAAACGGCAGTTTGTACCAGTGCGTCCAGCCGCGCCCCTTGATTTTCGTTTTCACGCAGCCATAGGCAAAGCCGCGCCATTCCACGGCATAGCCGCCGCCGACCGTGTAGCCGACATGCCCGTCGAAGCGCACGGCGAGGCCGACGATGTCCGGCAGCGTGTCAATGGTGCCCCAGTCCATACCCTGCGACTTGGCCCATGAGAACATGCTGTTCGAGGACTTGTCCGGGCAACCGTTGGAGCCGGACTTCTTCTCGAAGGTCTTGTCGTTGCCAATGGCCTCCAGCACGCCCTGTCCGCCCGACGTCCAGGCGTACCCCTTCGCACCGCCCATGCAGTCGGCGCAGACCTTCTTGTTGGCGATGTCCTGACGGTAACGGGACGTGCGGCTGGAACCGTAGTGCGACGGGTACTGGCGTGCCTTGCTCGCGCGCAGGCTCTCGGAGCATTTATGCAGTGCGGTGCCGTACCAATATGGCTGGCCGAGCATGGACAGGCAGAAGGCCGCGAAGTGCTCGTTGGTGAACGGGGTGTTGATACGATCAGGCATACTCAATTCCTCCTCAGATGTATTTGGGCGGCTCACTGGCCGTCGTTGCTGGTGTCATTGTTGTTTCCGGTGGTATCATCGGGCGCGGCGGGCACTTCCCGGTCGTGCAGCTGTTCCAGAATAGCCTTGAGTTTCTCCGGCACGGGCAGGCCGAGATGCGCGGCATTTTCCAACATGCTCACGCCCTCATTGGAGAGGTAGAAGCAGACCACGGCCCCGCGCAGTGCGCTGCCGGAGCCTACGACGTGCAGGTCTACAATGTGTGCTACACCCACCAGCAGAAAGATGAGCACCTTGCGGCAGATGCCCCTGAAGCCCACGGCGCTGGACAGCTTCCTGTCGTTGATCGCGCACATGATGCCGGTCACGTAGTCGATGATGACGAAGATGACCAGCGC
>DVFZ01000023.1 GCA_018712945.1 Candidatus Pullichristensenella stercorigallinarum
CGACTTTGGCAGGCAGCTAGCTGCCTGCCAAAGTCGGAGCAACGACCGCCCCATGCGCCCTCTGAACTGGCTCTCCCCTCGCCAAATTCTTTCTTCCTTTTGCGTCCAATTTGTTTGACAAACCTACATTTTTATTGAACGTGGTTTTGTGAAAATTGCAAGCCGGGAAAAGCGCCGAAGGCGAAGGAAAATCGAGCGGCCGCGCCTTTCCAAATGTGGCGGGGTTGGCCTTCTTTTGGGACTTTGCGCATCTGATATCGCTTTTCCTTCGCCTTATCCGCCTGCGGATTCCGTCGCTCAAATGGATTGCGGGCAAAACAATGGGGTGGCGGGCAATGCCGCCACCCCGCTGTTCGCGTTTTACAGCGCCCGGTTGCTGTTGTCTGGCGTTTCGATGCGGCCACTCGGCTGCACATATTCGCCGCTTTCGAGATTCAGACCAACGCCTTTCCAATCGTAACCGTAATAGAAGGAGCTATCTCCGGCAAAGCCAACGCCGAGCTGGCCAAAGTTGTTGTCGCCGGTAGCATAGACGTTGCCGTCCGCGTCTGTGGCCAATATGTGGAAGCTGCCCATCGAAACATCCGCGATGTCGATATATTCATATTCCTGCATCGCATCGTTGTAATAGTTGATTTGCTCCGCATACGGCTCGATGTAGAAATACGCTCCCCACAGCATCGTCTCGTCGTTTAGCATGCGCGCGCCGGAGCTATCGCCGCCGGCAAAGATTGCCACGCTTCCCTGCGCGGCTTCCACCTCAACGGGGGTAAAGCGGTCGCTGTCGCCGCCGTTGCCGAGCTGGCCGTAATAGCCCGCGCCCCAGGCCCATACGCGGCCGTCTTCATCCAGGGCAAGCATATGCGCGCTTCCCGCGGCAATGGAGATGATCTTTGCCAAATTCACTTGCACGGGCGAAGCGCTCACCACGCCCTCGCCAACGCCGAGCTGGCCGTAGGTGTTGTCGCCCCACGTCCATACGGTGCCATTTTCCAGAAGTACGGCCATGAACTGCTTGCCCACCGCTACATCTACGATGCCCTTAAGCGGCACCTGCGTGGGGCCGTCCACCGCGTCGGTGTGGCCAAGGCCGAGCTGCCCCAGGTCGTTTGCGCCCCACACCCACAGCGCGCCGTTTTCGTCCAGGGCGGCGGAAATGTCCCGGCCCGCCCAGGCTCGCTGCACACCGTCCATGATGAACACCGGCTCGTTTTCGTTTTCAAACTTGCCTGTGGCAAGCTGGTCGTAATCGTAACTGCATCCTGTGCCGTAGAGCTGGCCGTTTTCGGTGACAAACAGCGTGTGGTAGTCGCCCGCCGCCACCTGCGCGACGTTTTTCAACGCCAGCTTTTCCGGCGCGTCGAGCTGCTCCGCGTCGCCAGCTCCAAGTTGGCCATAATCGGAGCGCCCCCAGGCCCATACGTCGCCGCCATCCGTGATGGCAAAGGAGGTGTAATACCCCGCCGCCACACGGGCAGGCTCGGACGCGAACGGCTCTACGGGGCGGGCCTTGTCGCGCTCTACGGGAGCGCGGGAGGAGCCGGCGTTTTCCTTCAGGTTAAGGGGAATCTCCATCCAGTTCAGATAGGGATCAGCCGCCCCACCAAGGCCGAGCTGGAAATACGAATTATCGCCTCGCCCCCAGACTGTGCCGTCTTCCTGCGCGATCAGGGCGTGCCAGTAGCCCAGGGAGAGGCTCTCCACGCCGGTCTGTTCCAGCGCCGTGGGCGTGGCGCCGAACAGGTCGCCCCACAGATACCAGGTTCCGTCGCTGCACAGGGCGCTCATATCGCCGCCAGCGTCGATGTCCGTTACCGTCAAGCCGTTTTCGAGAATGAAGTTGTTCAAGGCGTCCGCGTTACCGGCTTCGGGATTTTCCAAATCGTCCTCGCCGCGGCCGAGCTGGTTGTAATAATCGTCGCCCCAGGCCAGCAGGCGGTTGCCCTCAAGCAGTGCCAGAGCATGCCGGTTGCCTGCGCGGATGGCGCGTGCGCCCTGGCAGTTTTCCAACAGGCGTGGTTCGGGAACGAACTCGTCACCGGAGCCGTCGATCTGCCCATAGGCGTTGTCGCCCCAGGCGTAGACGCTGCCATCCTTGGTGCGGGCCAGCATGAAACTTTCACCCGCAGCGATTTCAGCGACATCCTCCAGCGCTACCTGCGCGGGCGTACGCTGCGAATCGGTGTGGCCAAGGCCGAGCTGGCCGGCATCGTTTTTGCCCCAGGTCCACAGCGTTCCGTCGGCCTTGAGGGCGGCGGAAAAATCGCGGCTGGCCACCACCTGGATAGCGCCGTCCATCACCTTGACGGGCATGCTGCGGTCGATGCCGGTGCCGTCGCCGAGCTGGCCAAAGTCGTAGTTACAGCCGGCGGCATATACGCTGCCATCCGCCGTGCGGAAGAGCGAATGATACCAGCCTGCCGAGGCCTCGACGGCGTTTTCGAGCTCCACTTCCTCCGGCGTATAGGATAGAAAGGAAAGCCCCGTGCCCAGCCGGCCATATTCGCCCGCACCCCAGGCCCAGAGCGTGCCGTGGGCGTCCAGGGCAAATGAGTGCCTGTAACCGGCCTCGACAAACACCGGATTGGCCGTATCCACGTCCTCGTCATTGGTTGCGCTTCCAACTGTGGCAAAGCCGCCCAATGCCAGCAGAGTGCACAAAAGCAGTGCAAAAAATTTTTTTAACATAAATTGCAAATCCCCCTTTACCCAGTCACATTTATCATAGCGTATTTCAACACATTTTGCAAGGTTTGACGCATTTTTGACATGAATGTTTTTGGAACGGCAGGGGAATCATTTGCACAAAGGAGTGATGCAGCATGAATCCCTTTGACGAAAATCCCCGGAAAATGGACGATACTTTCATGGATTGGACGGCACTTTACGCCCAGCCCTACAACAAACACAGCGTCGATCCCTATACGCGCACGCGCGTAATCCTCATGAATGGAACGGAATTTGAAGCCAATTGGTTTTCCCACCAGTTTTCGCGCCATTGCGCCGACAATGAGTTGCGCAGGCAGGTGGCGCTGCTCCGCCGCGGCGAGCAGCAACAGCAAAAGCTCATCAGTATGTTGAAGCCCGCCGATGAAACCATCCTGGAACATACCATCGGCTATGAGCAGCTTGCGGTGGATCTGACGGCGGGGCTTGCCCAGATGGTGGGCGATCAATATGTGAAAAAGGCGTTGGACTTTGCGCTTTTGGAGGACTTTGACCACCTTTACCGCTACGCCGATCTTTTGGATATGGAAGCGGGCGTGCAGGCGGAGAACCTCGTGGGCCGTTATACGGAGATCATGCCCGGCCGTCCCACCATCGCGCACCACCGCCACCCCTACGATTCCATCAAAAAGCCCATTGGTAAGAATGCCGACCCGATGACCAAGCTGGCCGTGGGCATCATCACCGCCGCCGAGCAGCAGACCATGAACTACTATATGAACGTCTGCGGATTCTACCCTTCAGAATTGGGGCGCAAGCTCTATCAGGAAATTGGCATGATCGAGGAGCAACACGTTTCTCAGTATGGCAGCCTCATGGATGTGAGCGAAACCTGGCTGGAATGCCTGCTAATGCATCAGTATACGGAGTGCTATCTTTACTGGTCTTGCGCGCAGACCGAAACCTGCCCGGTCATGCGCGGCGTATGGCAGCGCCTTTTCGAGCAGGAGATCACGCATTTGCACATCGCGGCCCAGCTTTTGCGCGACTATGAAAACAAGGATTGGCAACAGGTCATCCCCAACCCCGAATTTCCCGCGCCCTTGCAGCTCAAGGAAAACATCGGCTATGTGCGCAATATACTGCGCTCCACGGTTTATGATACCGGCGTGCGGGAGAACTGGGAGAACGTTTCCGCACTGCGGCCGGACTTCGAGTTTTTCGCCTATCAGGATATTGTTAACCACGATGTGGCTGCCGTGCCCAGCCACATGGTCATCGACAGATATATTGCCCAAAATGGGCAGGATTACCGTTGGGAGACGGATCGCAACCCCATTGCGGAATTGCAGGACCGCCGCCGCGACAATACCACAGTTGGACGCCAGGCCAACCGCGTGCCCAGCGGCGTGCGCTGAAAAAATGATCGCCCGGATGAAGAGCCGGGCGGTTGAAGGGATGAAAAGTTCTGTAAAAGGTTTGCCCCCAGCGGGGACGAGAAGCTTATAGCAATGCGTAAAATCGCCAAAACACTTTCTGACAAGCAGGAAACACGTTGACAAAAGCCAAGGCAAAGAGGCCATGCGTCTGCTTTTCCAGCATCCAGGGAAACGGGTGCATGCAACGGCTATTCAGAGCGCGTGAGCACCGCCATGCCCTTATGAGGCATGAGGCTTTGCCCCCGGCTGGGCCGGGGGCAGCGCGATGGCGATCAAAGCGCGTGGGTACGGATTTCCTCCTGCATGCGCGCGAGCAGATCGTCCACGGCCATGGTGCCAGCGTCGCCCTTCCCGCGCACGCGCACGGCCACGGTGCCTTCAGCGGCCTCCTTGTCGCCGAGCACCAGCATGTAGGGGATTTTCATCATCTGCGCCTCGCGAATCTTGAAGCCGATCTTTTCGTTGCGCAGGTCGATTTCGGTGCGGATGCCGGCGTCCTCCAGCGTCTTTTGTATCTTCAAGGCCGCTTCATCGGCGCGGTCGGTAATCGTCATGATTTTGGCCTGCACGGGGGAGAGCCACAGCGGGAACGCCCCGGCGAAGTGCTCGGTGAGAATGCCGATGAAGCGCTCGATGGAGCCAAACACCACGCGGTGAATCATCACCGGGCGGTGCTTTTCGCCGTCCGCGCCGGTATAGGTGAGGTCAAAGCGCTCGGGCAGGTTCATGTCGAGCTGAATCGTGCCGCACTGCCAGGTACGGCCAATGGAGTCCTCCAGGTGGAAGTCGATTTTCGGGCCGTAGAAGGCGCCGTCACCCTCGTTGACCACGTACTCCACGCCCAAATCGTCCAAAGCGCCCTGCAGGCCTTCGGTGGCCTGTTCCCACATCTCGTCCGTGCCGATGGAATTCTCTGGGCGGGTGGACAGTTCCACATGGTACTTAAAGCCGAAGCTGGAATAGACCTCGTCGATCAGGCGGTACACGCCCTTGATTTCGTCGCGGATCTGTTCCGGGGTCATGAAAATGTGCGCGTCGTCCTGCGTAAAGCAGCGCACACGCATCAGGCCGTGCAGCGCGCCGGAAAGCTCGTGGCGGTGTACCAGGCCCAGCTCGCCGGAACGGATGGGCAGGTCACGATAACTCCACATGCGGCGCTTGTACACGAGGATGCCGCCGGGGCAGTTCATGGGCTTGATGGCGAAGTCCTCGTCGTCAATCTTGGTGGTGTACATGTTTTCCTGATAGTGATCCCAGTGGCCGGACTGCTCCCACAGCTTGCGGCTGAGAATCATCGGGGTCTTGATTTCCTCATAACCGGCCTTGCGATGGATTTCGCGCCAGTAATTCTCTAGCTCGTTGCGCAGCACCATGCCCTTGGGGAAGAAGAACGGGAAGCCCGGGCCTTCCTCGAAGATGTCGAACAAATCGAGCTGGCGGCCAAGCTTGCGGTGGTCGCGCTTTTTGGCTTCCTCAAGGCGCTGCACATAGGCGTCGAGTTCCTCGCGGCTGGTAAAGGCCGTGCCGTAAATGCGCTGGAGCATTTTGTTCTTTTCGTTGCCGCGCCAGTACGCCCCGGCGATGGACATCAGCTTGAAAGCCTTGATGCGGCCGGTGGAGGGCAGGTGCGGACCGGCGCACAGGTCGGTAAAGCCTTCCTGCTTGTAGAAGGAAATGACGCTGCCTTCGGGCAGGTCGTTGATCAGCTCTACCTTGTACGGCTCGTCCTTCATAAACTCCAGGGCTTCATTGCGGGGCAGCTCAAAGCGCTCCAGCTTGGAATTCTTCTTGATGATGCGGGCCATTTCCTTTTCCACGTCCTTAAGGAACTCGGGCGTGAAAGGCTCGTCTACATCGAAGTCATAGTAAAAGCCGTTGTCAATCGCCGGGCCGATGGCCAGCTTCGCCTCAGGGCGCAGCGCCTTCACCGCCTGCGCCAGCACATGGCTGGCAGTGTGCCGCAGCGTCCAGCGGCCGTCGGGGTCGTCAAAGGTGAGGATTTCCAGTTCGCCGTCTTCCGTCAGCGGCTCCATCAGCGAGATGAGTTTGCCATTCAGACGCGCCACCAACGCGCTCTTTTTAAGTTCCTTGGGCAGTTTTTCCAGCACGTCCAGCGCGCTGACGCCCGCGTTGAATTCCATTTCCTGACCGTTTACGACCAGCTTCATTTTCCTACCTCCCGAAAAAAATAAGCCCGTCCCGCGAAGGGACGAGCTTTGGCCCGTGGTTCCACCCAACTTGTGTCTCACTGAGGCGGTATCGCGCCCCGCGCGCCGACGGTCGGAGGGTGGTAAGCCGCCCACGTTGGCGAAGCGCGCTTGCAGCCCTTGGCGCGCTCTCTCTGCCGCTTCGTTTGAACAGCCCATGTCCCCGTCATTCCGACGGAAATCTTTAAAAATAGTATAGGATTTGCGCCCTAAACTGTCAAGCGCAAACACAAGATTTAACGTTTTGCCCACCGCCTGCAAAGGCAAAAGGCTGCGTATCCCAGCGCCGCCCCCAGCGTGTTGAGCAGAAGATCGTCCACATCGGGCATACCGGTACCCAGCAACCACTGGCAGGCTTCCACCAGCAGCGAAAGGCCAAAGCCGCAGGCCGCCACGCTTCCCAAACGAAAACGCGGCCACAGCCGGGGCAGGAGCACGCCCAGCGGCACAAACCAGATCAGGTTGCCCACGGTATGGTAGACAAACGGCCCGGCACCGGCTTGAAAGTGCGCAAATGTGGTGCGCATAGGCACAAGCTGCGGCGCGGCGGAGACGGAGGGTTCCAATATGCGCAGGGCGGTGATTTCGACAACCGCGGCCAGATAAAACACGAACAGCAGATACAGGCCCTCGCGCCGCCCGTCCCGCCTCCGCCCGCGCCGCGTCGCCAGACGCGCAAGCACCCATACGCCGCTTATGCCCAGCGCAAACAGCAGCGCGGGGAAAAGCAGGCGCAAGATGGTTGACAAACTCACGTTTCCCCGTCGCTCCGATATTCGAGAATGTCGCCCGGTTGGCAGGAAAGTGCCTTGCAGATCCCCTCCAGCGTGGAAAAGCGCACCGCGCGGGCCTTTCCCGTTTTCAGGATGGACAGGTTGGCCATGGTGACGCCCACCTTTTCGGAAAGCTCTGTCAGGCTCATCTTGCGCTTGGCGAGCATGACGTCCAGATTCACGATAATTGCCATGCGGCCGCCTCCTCAGATTGTCAGGTCGTTTTCATCCTTGATGGCCGCGGCCCGGCGCACGAGTTGCGAAAGCGCGTTGGCCAGCAACGCCACCAGCGCGCAGGCCACGCCAAACCCCAGCATCAGAATCAAAAGCCCTGGCTGCCCCATGCGCAATATGCACAACGCCGCCGCCCCCAGAACAAGCAAGACGGCCATGGTCAGCGCCAGAAAGCAGATGCGCGCAAGGGAGCGAGCGTTTTCCAGGGAAAATGAATTATCCCGGCCGATTTGCCCGCAAATGTTCCAGAACTCCCACAGCCCCGCGAAGCCGGGCAGGAGCACAATCCAGGCATAGATCAACCCCGGCCAATACCAGTGCCGCAGCTCGGGATATTCCTTTAGCATGGACGACGCCAGCGCGGGGACAAGCCAAATGGCCACAATCAGCCCTAAAGCCGCCGCCCCCAGCGCGGCCAGTTTCATACCGGACTCAGGATGTTTGTGCATATGTTTCCCTCCATGGCTGGATTATAACACGATTAGAAATGACTGTCAACATATTTTTACCGAAATTCGATATTTCATTTTCGGCGAAATATGCTATGATATAAATGGATATGTTTATGGCAAAATCGTAAAAAGAAGGAGTATGAAAAGCATGCTTAGGGGCAAAACGGCGTTGGTGACCGGCGCGGGCGGGGGCATTGGCCGGGAGATTGCCGTACGGATCAAGGCGGCGGGGGCAAACGTGGCTATCTGCGGGCGCAATGCGGAAAAACTGCGGGAAACGGCGCTGGCCATCGGCGGGGCACTGGAACTGCCAGGCGATTTGCTGGATGTGGAATATGCGCAAAGCTGTGTGGATAAGACGGCGGCAGCCTTCGGCGGGCTGGATATACTGGTCAACAATGCGGGCGTGGCGCTGTCCAAACCCTTTGAAGAGACGAGCCTGGAGGAGTTTGAGCGCGTGATGGATACCAACGTGCGCGCTCCATTTGTGGTGTCGCAGAGGGCGTTGCCATACCTGCGCCGCGCGCAGGGGCGCATCATCAACATCGCCTCGGTGGTGGCGCACAAGGGCTATCCCCTGCAAAGCGCCTACGCCGCCTCCAAGCACGCCCTGTTGGGTCTTTCCAAATCCATGGCCAATGAGTTGTATAAAGACGGCGTGCGCGTACACGTCGTCAGCCCTGGCGGCGTGTATACGGACATGGCCAAGGTTGCGCGGCCGGATTTGGAGCCGGATGGTCTCATTACCGCCGGAGAGATTGCCGGTACGGTGATGTTCCTGCTTTCGCTTGACAAAAACGCCGTTGTGGACGAAATTTGCCTGCACCGTCAGGGGAAAGAGCCATTCGCCTGAGAAAATCTGTGTAAATTTGCTCAAACTGGCAACCAAACGCATATCTCTGCCGTCTAGTATATGGACATAGACCAACGGCCCCGGCGCAGGGATGAGAAGTGTGCTCCGGGTGCAATACAAAAAAGGGGGATTACGGCTATGAAACGCTTACTTGCCGCGCTGTTGGCCGTCTGCATGTTGGCTGGCGGCGCATTTGCCGAGGGTGGGGAGTCGCAGCCGCCTGTACAGCCGCCGGAGACGCAGACCGCGCAGGCGGAACCGCCAGCAGATACGCAGACGACGCCGCCGGCAAATACGCAGACGACGCCGCCAGCAGATACGCAGACGACGCCGCCAGCAGATACGCAGACAACGCCGCCAGCAGACGGGGAAACAACGCCGCCGGCAGGTGGAGAAACAACACCCCCGGCAGGCGGGGAAACAACGCCGCCGGCAGGTGGGGAAACGACACCCCCGGCAGGCGGGGAAACGACGCCACCGGCAGGTGGGGAAACAACACCCCCGGCAGGCGGGGAAACGACGCCGCCGGCAGGTGGGGAAACAACGCCGCCGGCGGGTGGGGAAACAACGCCGCCGGCAGGCGGGGAAACGACGCCGCCGGCAGGTGGGGAAAACACGCCCGCCCCGATCCCGGAGGATGCCGAGGCATGGATGTTCAATCCAGACGATCCCACCCAGATCATTGCCGGCAAGCTGGAAGACTTGCTGAAGGATTTTGACGCCAACACCGAGGCCGTCGTCTACATACGTTCCCAGGAACTCATGCGTGTTAAGGATAAGACACTCAACGACGTGGTCAAAACCACCTTCCTGCCCGACGAGACGGTGTTTGAGAAGGACAAGTTCATCGTCCGCGTCTCCGAGGATGATCCCACGCAGCAGCCCGCGCTTCTGAGCGAGGAAGGCGGAGAAGAAACGCCCGTGTCCGAGGTGTGGCTCTATATCTGGGTAGAGGAGAAAACGCAGACCCCGGACCCGGAGCCTGAGCCGACCGAAAAGCCTGGCCCGATCGAGATGGATATATTTGTGGCCGCCGAAAACTACGCACCCGGCACATGGTCGTGCCAGGCCCCGCAGTTCACGCTTTCCGGCATTCCCGAGGATGCGAAGGGCTACAGCTATGCGGTCATCGCCTATGACGAGCGCTTCATCATCCTCTCGGGCAATACCTATACTTCCCGGGACGAGGGCGAATACACGCTGCGTTTTGCCATCCTGGACAGCATCGGCGACGTCTGCGCCATGTCCACGCGCTATGATCTCAAGATAGATCTTACCCCGCCCGCCTACCTGACCGCATCTATCGTTGCCGAAGGCCAGCCGCAGTTTATCCTTTCCTCTGAGGATGCGCTCAGCGGTTTGGACGCTTTCAGCGTGGATGGCGGCACAACCTGGACGCCAGCCGCTGAGGATGGCACCTATACCCACACCGGCAAGCTCGGCGAAATTTACGCGCAGGGCATGCTGATGGCGCGCGACGTGGCTGGGAATATCATTGAATACCCCACCGATTTTGAAATTCCCGCCCCCATCGAATATCCCAGTTTCGGCGGTGGCGGCGGCGGTGGCGGTGACGGCGGAGACGGTGAAACGAGCATCGACCATACTGGCGACGAGGATGTGGATACCACGCCCTATGGCGAGCTGAACCTGGTGCTTCCCGAAGAACCGATGAACCGCCTCACCATTGGCGACGCGCCGTTGGCTCTGACGCTGGCGTTGGATAGCGCTGAGGGCTTCGAGCCGGAAGGCCCCTACGAGCCGATGTTTACCGCCGAACTGGCCCGCTGGACGGATACCGGCCTCAAGCCCTGGACGCAGGATGAGGCTGAGGAGGGGGAAGACGCGGCTCATGCCGACCTGAACGCCCCGGATACGCTGTTGCTCACCGCGCAGATCGACCCTGAAATCGCGGGCGAATACGCCTATGTCTGGCAGTTCAACGGCGTGGTATACCGTCTGCTGTTCAACAGCGGCATTGAATATGTGGCGCTGCGCGTGGGCGACCACGTGACGGCTTTCCCCACGGCGGGCTTTACCGCCGGCACCGCTTTTACCGATCTAAAGGCCGCTGGTATTTCCACGCGCAAGTTCAATTACACCGTGTTGATGAGCGGTTCTACCCTGGACCCGCTGGCGGGCGAGATGGTAATGGAAGCGATTGTCGATGAGGAAGTCTATCCCCTCAGCGATGATCAGACCCAGCCAATGTACTACTATGACCTGCACTATGGACCCACAGCGCTGCTGGATGTTCCCTTTGGCGCTTGGACGCCGGAGATGGAGCACGGTGAAATGGAGGAGACCGCATGAAGCTGACAAGACGTGTCTTTGCAATGCTGCTCACGCTGGCGCTTTTGTGCGGCGCGGGGCTGGCGGAGATGGTGTTCGACGGTGTGGTCACTGGCGGCGAGGCGCAGTTCGTGCTTGCCCCCTTTGGCGGCGTGCTGGACACAGTTTCCGTACGTGCCGGCGACCGCGTGCGGCCCGGCCAGGTGCTCGCAACCATCCAGACTACGCGGGTTTATGCCGATGTCGAGGGCACTGTATCCGGCGTGTTCGGGCGCGAGGGAGACGCCACCGAGGGCATTTCCGAGCGTTATGGCGGCGTGCTGTTCATCGAACCGACCAACAAATACACCATCGCCGCATCGACGGAAAAGGCATACAACCGCAGCGAGAATAAGTTCATCCACGTCGGTGAAACAGTGTACCTCAAGTGTACTTCCGACGGCAGTCACCGCGGTACCGGCGTGGTGACGGGCATGGGCGAGAAGGCCGGCGAATACAACGTTGAGGTCACTGGCGGCGAATTCTATGTGGCTGAAACCGTCGGCATCTACCGCCGCAGCGATTATGCCGAGTCTTCCCGCATTGGCCGTGGCACTGTGGCCGCCGCCAAGGCAGTGGCTATCAAAGGCAGCGGAAGCATCCTGAAAATGCACGTGAAAAATGGCGATTTCGTCGAGCGCGGCGAGCTGCTTTTTGAAACCGTTACCGGCGGGTTGGACGGCCTCTATGCTCCTGGCAATGAGATCATCTGCGAAGTGAGCGGCATTGTGGCCTCTGTGGATGCGGGCGCGGGTTCGTCCGTGGAAAAGGGCGGCAAGATTCTTTCGATCTATCCCGACGAGGGCACACGCATCGAGATGCAGGTGCGCGAAAGCGACCTCGGCCTCGTGCGGGAAGGCATGAAAGTCGATATCGAATTCAACTGGGACTTGCAGCGCATGACGCGCTTTGAAGGCACCATAACCGGCATTTCCTATCTGAGCGCTTCCGCCGGCAGCAGCGGCGAGGGAGGGGAAACGGCCGCCGCGACCACAGGGGAGGAACCGACCTATACCGCCTATGTCGACTTTACGCCCGATGAGAGCGTGCGCCTGGGCATGACGGTGCTGGTCTACACCCGCGAAAGCCACGACGACGCCGGAGACGATCCCGCCCAAGAAGTCCCGGAACAGGATGCTGAGAATGGAGAGGCGCAGGCGGAATAGACAAACATGGGGATCAAAAAGATCCGTGTTATGCCATTTGTTGCCGTGTTGATGCGCGTGTTTGCCCTGGGCGTATTGGGAAATGCCGTGCTCCTGTGCGGCGGTGTGAACGGTTTTCCCTCTATAACATCAATATTGACGGCCTGAACGATACGCTTTGCGCCCTGCCAATAGACGCATTCTACGCTTGAATGGGCGGTGGCCACGCCTGCACGCTATGGGTTTTCGCTGGCACCGCCCCAGGCAATCCTCCGCTGATTGCGGATGAAATCGGGGGTATTCCGGTAGAGGAATTCATATCCCATTGCGGCATATAAGTCGCTTCACTGGTTATATTTGTCCATGCTATGCGCGGTAAACGGGGTTGCCAGGCGGCTGCTTCCGGCGAGCGAATGCGTGACCGGGACGATAAAACTGGGAAGCGCGCTTTCGGGCGTTGTGTAGAATGCCATTTATCTCGATGGACAAAAGGCTACGGTACCTATGCAGGAAGGCTGGATGGAACGGGCGGCGAGCTGCCGGTTTCCACATACTCGTTGCGCCGCGATGCAATCTGATCCGGCGCGCAGGCGGCTCATCCCGGCCCATATTCCATTGCTTCCACCGGAAAAACTTATTGCCATCAAGACGCGGCATGACAATGTGGAAGCCGTGCCCGTTTAGCCGTCTGAAGATGCCTGACAGTCATGCAGACTATTCTTCAGCAAGCGGCGCATCGCGCCGGCCGGGAATAATGCCGCCATTCACGAATGCGGTTCCTTTTCCGCCGTGATGCCCGATCCCGGCCGCATGATGCAAATGACGCGATGGAAAAACACCGGACCACGGCGTGCTGGCGTTGCCTGGCCCAAAATACATTGCGATGCCCACGGAAGAATATCCGAATAAATTTCAGGAGAACAGAACCATGAAAAAGATGTTGTCGTTCCTTTTGATGTTTGCCATAATGCTGTTGCCTATCAGCGCTTTTGCCGCGCCTGGCGACGCCATATTGCTCCGCCAGGGCGTGGAGGGTTACAATGGCAGCACGCGCAGCATGGTGGAAATCGACGGGACACTCTATTTGCTGACCTACGATTCGCTCTATACGCTGGAAGACGATGGGACAACGCCCACCAAGCACGAACTCAAGCTTCTGGAGGAGACTGTGGCGGAGGATGCGGAGGAGAATGATGACGCCAATACCTCCACCAGCCGCGAGGCCCTTGCCATCATCAATTACGGCGGCCGCCCCTGCCTGATTGTTTCCGAAAGCACCATCGAGGTGGAGGGCGTGGGCGACGAACAGGAAACTTTCAGCACCATGGAAGGCGTCTGGCTCTATGAGCTGGCCTTTGACGGCGAGGGGAAAGCCACCACCGGCGAGGAACTGACCGAGCTGGACTGGTACGACCTGATTCAGGGCAACGGCGACTATGAGTACCTTGCCCAGTGCCGCATGCCCTTCGTGCTGGAAGATACGCTTTACTTCACCAGCTACGACAATGACGGCAATGAGTTTATCGCCATGACCAACCTTGAGGACGGCGATACCGATACCCTCTACGGCAGCGATCTCGGAAACGACCTGCGGCTGGACACGCTGTGCGCCTACAAAGACGGCTTGATGCTTTGCCTCTCCATCGAGTGGGGCGAGGAAGCCAATACCGTCAAACTTTTCAGCGTCGATCTTGAAGCGGAAGAAGCGCAGGAGCTGTTTACCATTCCCACCACGGGTTATTCCTCTCCCAGCGGCCTGGTTTACCGCGAGGAAAACGACACCCTCTATTTCGTCATGAATGGTGAAATCTACGCCATTGCCGGTATGGATGTAACCACCATGCAGTCCGTTGCCGAGATCCCTGTTGACAGCATCTACGATGTGCAGCCCATCATTACCGGCGACGGCTTCTACATCGCGGCGGATTATGAAGCGGTTGTGCGCCGCAATACCGACCCATCCCTGCGCGCTCAGACCCGCCTGACGGTGCAGAACAACTACAATACTTCCATTGATAACGCCTACTATACCTTTACCAACGAGCATGGCGATGTGGAAGTAATCATGACTCAGCAGGTAGAGGACATCGTGCAGGCGATGATGAACCGCTCCACGGCGGTGGACGTCTACTACCTGAATGTCAGTTCGCAGGCGTACGAGGCGGTGTTCTCGCGCGGCTACATGGCCGAACTTTCCGGAAGTGAAAAGCTCTCCGCTCTGGTGGAAAACGGCTATCCGTTCGTGCAGGAAGTTTGCGTAAAGGACGGCCAGGTGGTGGCCATTCCCGTGGAGATATATATGGATGGACGTGGCTACGACCCCGCGGCCTTCGAGCGCATCGGCCTGACGGAGAACGATGTGCCCAAGACCTGGGTAGAGTTCTTTGAAAGCCTGGAACCGCTGGCGAAAAAGGTGGCCGAAGTACCGGGCATGAGCCTGTTTGAGACGTATTACGATTATGAAAGCGCGCGCACAACGTTCCTGAGCGCCATGATCAGCGATTATATGAACTACATCTCCCAGCCGGAAAACGAGTTTGCTTTCGACACTGAAGAATTCCGTGCCGTGCTCGAAGCCTATGAAAGCGTCGATTGGTCTAAGTTGGGCATGCCCGCGCCGGATACGGACGACGGTCTGGAAGGCGTGGTTATTGCCGCGTCCGGCGGTTCCGGAGAAGTGGAACACAATGTGCTCTATTCCAGCTATACCAACGTCTCAGCCAATGGTTACGCCATGCAGGACGCTTTTTCGCCCTTGCTGCTGAGTTTTGGCGAAGGTAAGGCCGCGCAGATCAACGCGAACATGAACGTGGCGTTTGTCAATCCCTTCTCCGAAAATCGTGAGGCGGCCATCGCTTTCCTGGAGACCGTTTCCGACGAGCTGGAGCCTCTTGTGAAGATTCATATTTCCCCCAATGAAAATGAACCGGTCAAGAGCCCGTACTATGAAACTACTTTGGCTGAGTTCGACCAGATGATCGCCGACGCCCAGGAGCAGCTTGAACAGGCGGACGAGGCGGACAAGGCGGCTTTCGAGGAGATGATTGAGCAATACAAGAGTTCCCGCGAGGACTTCCTGAAATACGGCGCCTGGGAAGCCAGCGAGGAAAGCATCGCCCGCTACCGCACCTTCGCGGAGAGCATCCGCGTCGTTCGCAATATGGGCCTGGGCGACGATAATTCCGAGGAGTTTTATGACCTCATGTCCCAGTACATGGATCAGAAAATCACCGCCGACGAGTTCATCACCGGCGTTGACCGCAAGCTGCAAATGATGATGAAGGAAGGTATGTAACGCAAGAGGATCGACGGGGGCGGCCGCGCGATGGGGATCGTATGCGGCCGCGGAAAGGAATGGGATGAGGAAATGAAGAAGATGTTGGCTCTGGCGCTTGTGCTTGCGATGCTGTCCGCCGCTGCCATGGCTGCGCCCGGCGACGCCGTGCTGCTGCATGGCGGCGAGGACGGCGAATATGGAAGCGTGCGCGGTTTGGCTGAGGCGGACGGCACGGTTTACCTGCTGGCCGACGCCCTTTATACCCTTGAAGAAGGACAGGATACATTCGTCCGCCATGAACTGGCGCTCGATTCGTCCGAGGCAGAGCTTTGGGAAACCGGGGCGGTTGACGGCGGCGTTGTCACGCGGCACGAGGCCGTTTCCATAATTGCCTATGGAGGCCGCCCCTGCCTGATTGCCGCTGAGTATGCAGATGAATACTTTGTGGACGACGGGATGATGGGATACTATGAAACCATAGAGGGCGTGTATCTCCATGAACTCGCCTTTGACGGCGAAAGCCGCGCTGCGCTTGGCGAGCGGATTGTGGAGCTTGAATGGGACGGCCTCATCCAGTCCTATGAAGATTTTGAAGAACTCGCCGGCGTCTTTTTGCCCGTTGTCATAGATGACATGCTCTATATGAAGAGCTATGACGCGGGCGACAGTGAAATGCTCGTCGCCACCAATCTCGCCGATGGCGCAACGGATGTGCTGTACACCGCCGATTTAACCGGTGGGCTGAGTCTGGAAGGCTTGTGCGCTTACCAGGATGGCAAACTTCTTGGCGAAACCGTCGTTTGGGGCGAAGCAGAAAACACAGTTGCCCTCCATGCCATTGATTTTGACGCTGAAACGATGGAAACGCTGGTGGAATTCTCCTGCCCAGCGGTTGCCTGCCCTGGCGGGCTGGCCTATCGCGCCGGAAGCGATACGCTCTATTTCGCCATGAATCGCGAAATTTACGCCATGACTGGCCTGAATCCGGAAACGATGCAGACGGTGGCGGAAATCCCCGTGGGGAGTCTGCACAGAGTCGCGCCCATCCTCACTGCCGATGGCTTTTACATAGCCGGGGACTCTGACGCCGTCGTGCGCCGCAATACCGACCCATCCCTGCGCGCGGCGACCCGCCTGACTGTGCAAAACGGTTATGCCGCCTCGCTGGAAAACGCCTATTATGCCTTTGCAAACCAGAACAGCGGCGTGGAAGTGGTTTTGGCGGATTCCACGCAAGCGCTGGTACAGGCAATGCTGGGCCATTCCTCCATGATGGACGTTTACTGCGTGGAGGTGGAATTGCTCGAGTACGAGGCGGTGTCCTCCCGCGGCTACATGCCCGCCATTGAAAGCGAAACAATCCGGGCCTTTTTGGAAAGCTGTTATCCGTTTGTGCGGGATGTCTGCATGCAGGATGGTCAGGCCGTGGCCGTCCCGGTGGAAATCTATTTGCAAGGTCGTCTCGGCTATAATTCGAAGCTCCTGGAGGAGATTGGCCTTTCGGCAGAGGACTTGCCCGGGACGTGGGCGGAGTTCTTCGCTTCGCTGGAACCGCTGGCGCAAAAGGTCGCCACTGTGCCGGGCGCGAGCCTGTTTGCAGGCGATTATGACGCCGAGAGCATGTCCGTGCAGCTGTTTGACGAAATGATGAGCAGCTACGTGACATTCATTGCCCAGCCGGGAAACGAATTTACCTTCGATACGCCTGCTTTCCGCGCCATTCTGGAGGCTTTTGAAAGCGTGAACTGGAAAGCGCTGGGCCTATCTGCGCCGGACGGCGATTGGGAGGATGAAACGGGTGCCGGCGGCACAGCGAGCGCAGCCGCCGCGCCCACCATCGAAGTTGGTGGCAACGCCTTGTTTTCCCTGGATACATATGTCACTGCCGGGGGCTATACGGCGATCAGCGCGTATGACGCGCTGCCGCTTGCCATTGACGATGGCGCGCAGCCGCAGCTGTTGGCCGGCCTGCTCGTGGCTTTTGTCAATCCATATTCCGAGCATCCCGAGGAGGCTGTGGCCTTTCTGGAAACGCTGGTCAGGGAAATGAATGGCGTTTTGAAGATACACCTTTCGCCGGAGAACAACGAGCCGCTGCCAAAAGCGCAGTACCAGCAGGAGCTGGACGCCTACGATGAACAGCTTGCTATGCTGCGCAAGCAACTTGAAACGGCAGACGCGGATACCGCCGGGGCCTTGGAAGCGCGCATCGCCCAGTACGAGGAACAGCGCGAGCGGTTTGCCCGCTACGATGGCTGGCTGGCCAGCGATCAGAGCATTGCGCGGTACCGTTCCATCGCTGGGAATATCGCCATCAAGCGCAATATCGGCCTGAGCGGCGATAATGAAGGAGCCTACTATACGCAAATGCAACAATACCTGGACGGCGCGATTCCCGCTGGTGCGTTCATCGCCGGGATGGATGGCCAGTTGCAAATGATGATGAAAGAAGGCATGTAACACGGGCAGGACCGCCGGGCGGTCGTGCCGGCAATGACGAGGGAGGAAAGAGATATGAAAAAGCTGTTTGCGCTGTTGCTCATCCTGCTGTTTGCGCTGCCCGCCGTCGCGTTTGCCGCACCCGGCGACGCCCTCCTGCTCCGCCAGGGGATGGATGGCTACTATGGCGACCTGCGCAGCATCGTCGAGGTGGACGGCACGGTATACATGCTCGCCTACAATGCGCTTTTCACGCTGGAGGGCGGCGAAACCGAGCCCGTGCGGCACGAGTTGACGCTGGATATCGAGGCGGGGGAGGATGAAAACATCTCCGTGAGCCGCGAAGCCGTGGCGCTCGTCGCCTATAAAAACCACCCCTGCCTGGTCGTCACCGAAACCGCTTCGGAAACAGAGGGCGAAGGCGAGAATATGGAGTTTTTCAGCACCGTAGAGGGCGCGTGGCTGTATGAACTGGCCTTTGACGGCGAGAGCAACGCCACGACCGGCGAGGAAATCGTCGAGCTGGATTGGTACGACCTGATCCAAGGGGACGGCGATTATGAATATTTCGCCCAGTGCGATATGCCCTTTGTGATGGAGGACACGCTCTACTTTTCCAGCTATGATGACGATATAAACCGTCTGCTGGTCGCAACCGACCTGGAGGACGGCGATACAGACGTTTATTATATGAACGAACTTTTCGGCACAGAGCCGGATTCCCTCTGCGCCTATAAGGATGGCAGGTTGTTGTATATCAGTGTCAAGTGGGGCGAGGATGGCAACGCGGTCACGCTCTGCGCGGCCGATCCCGCTGAGGGAGAGACCGAGGAACTGGCCGTCCTCCCCGTTGATGGCTACGCCTATCCCTATGGCCTTGCCTACCGCGCGGAGACGGATACCGTCTATTTCATCATGAACGGCGAATTGCACGCCATTACAGGCATGGACGTTGCCACCATGCAATCTGTGGCTGAGATACCCCTGAACAACGCGGGCGCGATGCAGCCCATCGTCACCGCCGATGGCTTCTATATCGCCGGCGACTATGAGGTGGTCGTGCGCCGCAACACCGACCCGTCCCTGCGCGCGGATATACGCCTCACTGTGCAGGACAGCTACAATACTTCCATTGAAAATGCCTATTACGCTTTTGGCAACGCGCACGGCGATGTGGAAGTGATTATGACCCAGCAGGTGGAGGATATCGTGCAGGCGATGATGAACCGCTCTTCTACGGTGGATGTTTACTGCTTGAACGTCGATTCCTCGGAGTACGAAGCGGTGTTTTCCCGCGGCTACATGGCCGAGCTTACGGAAAGCGAAACGATTGCGTCGCTGGTGGAAAGCTGCTATCCCTTTGTGCAGGAGGTCTGCACGCGCGATGGCGAAATCGTGGGCGTGCCCGTGGCGATATATATGGAAGGGCGCGGTTACGACCCGGCTGCCTTCGAGCGGCTGGGCATGACGCAGGACGACGTGCCCACGACCTGGGCGGAGTTCTTTGAAAGCCTTGTGCCGCTGGCGCAAAAGGCGGCTGAAGAACCGGGCATGAGCCTGTTTGACGGCCTTGAAGATTACGGCAGCGCCCGCTATTTGTACATGGGCGCTATGATTCAGGATTATATGACCATCATCTCTCAGCCGGGCAACGAGTTGGCCTTCGATACCGCCGCTTTCCGCGAGGCGCTCGCGGCTAGCGAGAGCGTGGACTGGACGGCGCTCGGGCTGGATGAACCCGATGAAAGCGGCGGTTATGGCTGGAGTTCCGGAGGCAACGACGGCGAACACAACATGCTCTACTCGGCTTACGCCGACATTACCGTCGAAAGTTACGGCGGGCAATCCGCTTATGAGCCGCTGCTGCTCAGCTTTGCCGGGGATGAGGAACCGCACATCAACGCCAGCCTGACCGTGGCGTTTGTCAATCCCTTTTCCGAAAACCGCGCAGAGGCCATCGCGTTTCTGGAAACGGTCGCAAGCGAGATGGACGCGGTTTTGAAAATACAGCTCTCGCCTGAGGAAAACGAGCCGGTGCGCAGTCCAGATTACGAAGCTACGCTTGAAAACTACGACCAGATGATTGCCGACGCCAAAGAACAACTCGACCAAGCCGACGAGCAAGACAAGGGCGCGTTTGAGGAACTGGTGGCCGAATACGAGGGTTACCGCGAAAATTACCTGCGCGACGGCGCCTGGCGCGCCAGCGCGGAGAGTATCGCCCGCTACCGCGAGATTGCGCCCCACATTCTCATCACGCGCAACCTCGGCATGGGCGGCGACAACGAATTTGCCTTTTATGAATTGCAGCAGCAGTATATAAGCGGCATGATTTCCGCCGACGAGTTCATCAACGGCGTGGATGGCAAGCTGCAAATGATGATGATGGAAGGCATGTAGGTGCCTTATCCAAAGAAACGATATACGCGCGGCGCGCCGGGTTGTCCCGGCCCCGTCCGCGCGGGGGGAGGCAGGACGTGTTTACCCGCAAGCGCTCGGCGCTTCTCTACCTTTTGCCCGGCCTGATTGGTCTGACGCTGTTTTACATCGTGCCGTTTATCGGCGGCATCTATTACAGCCTTACAGACGGAAGCTACAAAAATACGTTCGTCTGGTTTGACAATTACATAAGCATCTGGAAAAATGAAATGTTTTTGCTGGGGTTGAAAAACACGCTGGTTTTGTCTATGATCTGCACGCCGCTGGTGTGGGTGCTTTCCTTCATCGTGGCAATGCTGCTCAACCGCTTAAAGCCCGGCGGCGCTTTTTTCCGCAACAGCATTCTCATGCCGTATCTGATGCCGTCCTCGGCCATGCTTCTGATCTGGCTGGTGCTGTTTGACTACGGCGGGGTTATCAACCGCCTGGTGGTGGCGCTGGGGTTTGAACGCGTTTCCTGGCTGGAGGGCGCGGCGCTGCGCGTGCCGGTCATCCTCATGTTTGTGTGGAAAAACCTCGGCTTCGCGGTGGTCATTTTCCTGGCGGCGCTGCAATCCATCCCCGAGCCGCTGTATGAATATGCGCGGCTGGAGGGAGCGGGTTTTTTGCGCCAGTCGTTTTCCATCACGCTGCCCATGGTGGTGCCCAGTGCCTTCCTGGTGTTTGTACTTTCCTGGATCAACGCCTTCAAGATCTTTAAGGAAGTGTATTTTATCGGCGGCGCCTACCCGGACGAGGCCGTCTATACGCTGCAAAACTATATGAACAACATGTTTGGAAAACTCAACTACCAGAACGTCACCACAGCCGCTTACAGCTTCGCCATTATTGTCTTTGCCATCTTCGGCGTGCTGTTCTTTGTGCAAAAGCGGTTGCAGGATCGTTTGAACTAGGAGGCGCGCGATGCGGTCACTGCGAAAAAAACACATATTTTCCCGCGCCGTCCTCACAATCCTGGCGTTGGTGATTCTGTTGCCGGTGGTGCTTACGGCGCTGTACTCGTTTTTCTCCCCTGAGGAGATCAAGGCGTTTATGGAAACGCGCGGCAATTACGACAATTCCGTCTGGATGGAAATCAAGCTCGCTCCGCGCGTATTTTCCCTGAGCCAGTATTACAACATCCTCATCGAAGATGTGTCGGTGCTCCGTCTTCTGCTCAATTCCGCCATGTACACCGGCGCGATCCTGCTCGGGCAGGCGCTGGTAATTCCGGCAATGGCCTACGCCCTGAGCCGCTTCAAGTTCCGCGGGCGGGATACGATTTTCTTCATCGTCATTATGCTGATGCTCCTGCCCTTTCAGGTGACGATGGTGCCAAACGTGCTCACCCTGCGCACGCTGGGGCTTTTGAATACCCCATGGGCGGTGATTTTGCCCACCTGCTTTGCGCCGTTTTACATCTTCCTGGTGCGCCAGTTCATGGTGGGGCTGCCCAAGGAGATCATCGAGGCGGCGGAGGTGGATGGCGCTGGTACGTTCCGCTGCTTTATCCATGTGGCGCTGCCAGTTTGCCGGCCGATCCTCGGCGCGGCGATCGCGCTCTCGTTTGCGGATTGCTGGAATATGGTCGAACAGCCGCTGACCTACCTGGCCGAGCAGACGCAGCTCATGCCCCTGTCTGTGATGTTTAACCAGCTCACCGAAAACTCCACCGGCGTGGAATTCGCGGGCGCGGCGCTCTATATCATACCGGCGCTGCTGGTCTACCTGTATTTCCAGAAAGATATACTCTCCGGCATACAGCTTACGGAGCTTAAATAGGGGGACAGGACGCAATGAAACTGAAAAAATTCGCCATTCGAGGGCTGATTATCTTTGCGGTTGTGGTAGCCCTGTGCATGTTCTTTTCCGGCACCATCCGCACCATTACCACCGCGAAGGTCAAAATCCTCACGCCCCGGCAGGGAAAGTTTTCCGAGGAAGTAGAGCTGACCGGCAAAGTGGTCTTTCCTGCCGCCGAGCCGGTAAAGCTGGAAAACGCAAAGGACGTTTCGCTGACCATTACCTCGGTAAAGGTGCAGCCCGGCAGCGAGGTGGAGAAAGGAGATGTTCTTTTCACCGCCGAAATCGCCGATTACGAAAAAAATATGGATACTTTGCGCACCAGCTATAATGAGGCGGCCAACCAGCTTGCCGACCTGGAACGCAAAAACAGCAACCTGCGCCTGCGTCCCACGGACGAGGCTTGGGCCAAAGCGTACGAAGCGCTTACCGCGGCGCAGAATACCGAGCTGGACCTGCGCGTGAACCGCGATGCGCTTCTGGCCGTCGAAGGGCTGAAAGCAGGGGACGGCAGTCTGCCCGAGGGCGCGAGCGACGAATTGAAAGAGGCGTGGACGGCACATGAGCAGGCGGCGCAGGCCCTTGCCGCGGCCGAGGAGGCCATGGCGCAGGCCGAGCGCTACAACATCTCCGACGACGTGCGCACCTATATCGTCGATAAGCAAAAGTATCAGACGCAGATGGAGGACTATGAAAAGCAGATGGTCGATCTGCGCGTGCTGCGCTCCACCCTGCAGAACGTTACCGCCCCGGACGATGGCTACATCACCGAGGTCAATGTCAAGGCCGGGGAAGCGTTTGATCCCAGCGGCGCGGCCTATTCCTTCTGCCCGGGCAAAGAAGACCCGGTTCTGCGCATTGATACCAGCGAAACCACCCTCACCATCTCCCGGGGTACGGATGTATCCTTTAACAGTACCCGCGGCGGCACGGTGGAGGGCAGCATCGATGCTACCGGCGTGACCTCCACCGGCGAGACCTATGCCGACGTCGAGCTTTCCAGCCGTATGATCCGCGATTTGGGCGGCTCGGTGGCGATGTTGGCAAACGATATCACTGTGCGCGTCAGTTACCGCTCCAACGACACCACCACGCTTTTGCCCTCCAGCGCCGTGCGCGGCTCGGGCGACGACCGCTATGTCTATGTGCTTGAGCAGCGGCAGAGCGCCTTCGGTGTCAACAGCCTGGTGACCAAGAAGCAGAGCGTTTCCGTGTTGGCCGAGGCTGGCAGTTTGGTCAGCGTGGCCGAGGATCTGAGTTACATGCAGGTCGCCTATATGGAAGACCGCGAAATCAGCGAAGATATGACCGTGATGGAGTACGTGAATTGATATGGAAAAGAAGCGGAAATTGCGCGGCAAATGGCTGGCCGTGCTGGGCACGGTCATGATGGCCGTGGCCTTGGGAATGCTGCTTGCGCAGCCCTCCGTGCTCCAGTACTGCATTGTCGCGCCTCAGGAGCAAAGCGCCCCGGCCGGTACAGACGCGGCACAGGAGGCCGGGCAGGGGGGAACGGGGCAGAAAAGCGAATCTTCGCAAAGCGCACTTGCGGGCCTGGCATCCTCTTGGGATACGCGCGTGGAGGAAGATTTGGCCGAAGTGCTTTCCAGCGCTTCCATCGCCGCGAGGGATTATGGCTTTGCTTTTTCCGGCGATGGCGGCAATGCCACGGCCACGCTGACGGCGGTGGGGGAGAACTGGTTTTCCGTCTATCCCCGCTATCTGATTTCCGGCCGCCTGCTCTCGGCGGATGAACTGCAAAATGGAGCGCATGTGATTGTGTTGGATGAACCGCTGGCCTTCAAACTGTTTCCAACCGGCGACCCGCTGGAGGGAAAAATCCAGATTGGCGGGGAGTGGTACCGCGTCGTCGGCGTAGTTCGCTATGCGCGCAGCGTGGGCGAATACGAGCAGTATCAGGCGTATATTCCCCTCGCTGCCGCCGCGGAGGACGGCTTGCAGATGGAAATCGTCGAGGTCAGCGGCAGCCCCCTGCCGCGCTCGGGCGCTTCGCGTACCTTTGAAACCGCGGCAGAAACCTGGAGCGAGGGAGGCACATTCATTGATACCGACAAGGAGGCTATGCGCGCCAGTATTATCGTGCGCGTGCTGGCCATCGCCTTGGGGTTGTATCTGATTTTGTATCTGCTCCGGCGTGTAAACCGCCGCGCCGCGGCTTTCACGGGCGGAGTGCGCCTGCGGCTGAAAACCGAGTACTTCCGGGCCATGTTGCCCTCGCTTTTGCCGCGCATATTGCTGCTGGGTGTATGTTACGCGCTGCTCATCGGCGCAGCCTATGGCATTTTGACGCTGGCCATCGAGCCGACGTACGTCTTTACCGAGTGGATTCCGGACGTACTGGTGGAGCTTTCCTCCATTACGGCGCGCTTCTGGCAGCTGACCAGCGCCGCCGCCCGGCCCGTATTTATCCGCACGCGCGAGTATGCGGAAATTCGCTTCTGGGCGGGCATCCTGCGCTGGGGCGCGATCGCCTTCCTCACCGGCGCGCTGGTGATGGCGCTTTCCGCGCGAGGGAGAAGCGCTTCCAAGGACAAAGAATAAGCGCATAGAAACACAAACCGCCGCATGGGAATCATTTTCCATGCGGCGGCGTATTTTGTGCGCGGATTGTCATGCTCCCAATTCCGCCATCATTTCCCGAACATCTTCCTCCGTCTCCCCCTCGCGCAACTTGCGCAGGGCGACGATGTAGCGGCCGTCGTCGTCGTTGTAACTGCATGTCACCAGCGTCAAAAGCTGGTCGCCGTAGGATACGTCCACCGGTACGTCCAGCACGGAGCGGTTGCGCAGCCGCAGCACGAACAGTTCAAAGCTGGTTTCGTCAAAGACGATCTGGCGCACGTCGAAGTAATGCGCGTCGTCCTCATCCATGGAGGCTTCAAACATGGCAAAGGGCACGTACAGGGCGTTTTCGTAGAGCGTGTCAAAACGCACGACGGCGTTTTCCAGCAGGAAAGCGCGCTCGCCAAAGGAAGAAAGCTGCCCAAACATGGTGCCGTTGCGCATATTATGGCCGTAGATGATGAGGTTCTCGTCGCCCAGGCGGTTGGCGCCATCCATAAACAGCGCCCCTTCGCGCGTTTCCGCGCCGGAAAAGCCGTGGGTCAGGTAGTATTCGTTGTCGTTTTCGCGCTGTACCACCGGCAGATCGACAATGTCGCCAATCATCAGGTAGCCCACCGTATCCGGGTTGTAGAGCAGCAGTTCGGCAAAGCTCTCCTGCGGTGGGGGATTGGTGGGCAGGGCATAGACGATGGTGTTTTCGTCCGCCGTCGCCAGGGGCGCGATCGTCTCATCCACCACGCGCGGCTGCGGCGTGGGCGTTGGCGTGGGCGCGGCGCTCGGAGAGGGCGTGGAGGCAACGGTTTCTGCGGGGGTTGCCATTTGGGAAGGTGTGGCCGTTGGCGTGGGGGAAGGGGCGGCAGCCACAGACACCGTTTCCAGCGGCGCGGGGGAATACAGGGCGCGGTAGGACGCCCCCTCCCGCCGCACTCGATCCTGGTCGGCGAAATAGTAGACCACATAGACGATACAGACGACGATGGCCAGCGCGCAGACCAGGCAAAACAGCCGATGCTGCCGGCCTTTTGGTGAGCGGTCGTCCCACATCAGAAGCGCTTTGAGGCGTTTAAGCATGCCGCGCCCTCCAAGATTCGTTGTTTTCCTTTATTATAAGCCCTGCGCGGCAGGATTGCAAGCCGCCGCGCGCGCATACCGCCCCGCCCGGCCTCATATGCTCAAACAGTAAATTGTGGTGGGAGGCGCGTTCCATGGATCAAAGCACATTGTATCGGGACATCGCCGGTCGATGCGAGGGAGATATCTACCTGGGCGTCGTCGGCCCCGTGCGAACCGGAAAGTCGACGTTCATCAAGCGGTTCATGGAGCTGCTTGTGCTTCCGAACCTGACCGGCGAGCATCGCCGCGAACGGGCGCAGGACGAAATGCCCCAGAGCGGCGCGGGCCGGACGATCATGACTACGCAACCGAAGTTCGTCCCCAACGAGGCGGTAGAGATACAACTGCGCGACGAGGCCAGCTTCCGCGTGCGGCTGGTGGACTGCGTGGGCTATTTGATCGACGGGGTTCTGGGGCTGGACGAGGACGGGCAGACGCGCATGGTGCGCACGCCCTGGTTTGATCACGATATACCCTTTGAGCAGGCCGCGGAGATCGGCACGCGCAAGGTCATCCGCGAGCACTCTACGATCGGCGTGGTGGTGCTCACCGACGGCAGCGTCACCGATATCCCCCGCAGCGCCTATATCGAGGCCGAAGAGCGGGTGATCGGCGAACTCAAGGCGCTGGAAAAGCCCTTTGTGGTGGTTCTGAACAGCACGCATCCGCAGGAAGCGGACACCCGCCGCCTGCGCGACAGTTTGGAGCAGCAGTATGGCGTGCCGGTGATGGCGATGGATGTAATGAGCATGCGCGAAGAGGATTTGAACGCCCTGCTCGAAAGCGTGTTGTTTGAGTTCCCGCTCACCGAAATCCGCATCGCCGCCCCTGCCTGGCTGACCTCGTTGGACGCGGAACACTGGTTGGCCAGCGCCGTGCTGGACGCGGTGCGCGCGGCGGCGGGAGAGATGCGCCGCGTGCGCGATCACGCCTTGCTGGGCGAGGCCCTGCGCGAACTTTCCTACACCGAGGACGCATCGGTATCGGATATCCGCCTGAACGAAGGCGCGATTGATTACCGCCTTACGCTGCGCGACGGGCTGTTCTATCAGGTGCTAGGCGAGGCGTGCGGGCAGGAAATCAAGGATGAAGAGCATCTGTTTGAACTGATGAAGGTGCTGGTCAAGGCTAAGCGCGAGTATGACCGCGTGGCCGGGGCGCTGGAAAGCGTGCGCACCACTGGCTATGGCCTGGTCACCCCGGCAATGGAGGAGCTTACGCTGGAGGAACCGGAGATCGTGCGCCAGGGTTCGCGCTTCGGCGTGCGCCTCAAGGCCAGCGCGCCGTCCCTGCACATGATCCGCGTGGATATTGATACCGAGGTCAACCCCATTGTCGGCACGGAGAAGCAGTCTGAAGAACTGGTCAAATACCTCTTAAGCGAATTTGAGAACAATCGCGCCGGCATTTGGGAAACGGAAATCTTCGGCAAATCCCTCAACGACCTGGTGCGCGAGGGGCTGGCCAGCAAGCTCACCCGCATGCCCGAGGATGTGCGCATGAAGCTGCAGGAGGCCTTGAAAAAGATCATCAACGAAGGCACCGGCGGTATGATCTGCATTTTGCTCTAAGGAAATTGCCCCCGCCGCTTCGCGGGGGCGATTTCCTGTGCGGATTTTTCGGGTGTAGGTTTGTCAAACAAATTGGACGTAAAAGGAAGAAAGAATTTGGCGAGGGGAGAGCCAGTTCAGAGGGCGCATGGGGCGGTCGTTGCTCCGACTTTGGCAGGCAGCTAGCTGCCTGCCAAAGTCGTCGAGGGACCAGAAGCGGTGGGTGGCATAG
>DVFZ01000024.1 GCA_018712945.1 Candidatus Pullichristensenella stercorigallinarum
TAACATTCAGATAGGGCAAAATCAACATCTCATAAGTTAAAACCTTGCGTCGCAAGCCCGCCTGTTTTGTCCGCCGCGCGCGTACATGAAATTCGTAAAATTTGTTCACGGTCTGTTCATGCGTTTTTTAAGTCCATCATAGTTTGCAAAAATACAATACTGATATCGCGGCAAGCGAAAAATACAAAGACGGAAGTGGTTATTTATGAAACGCAGGGAAACACGCATGCTGCCAAGTGTACTGGCCCTTCTTCTGGCGCTGTTGCTGCCGGCCTCGGCGCTGGCCGAGGCTGTGGACGGGGCAAACGAAACGCCCGCCGAGCCGTATGTGGAACTGAGCACGCCCTATCCCTCGATGACGGTGAACGCCGGAGACGAAATGACCCTGGATCTGGCCCTGGACAATTACAGCGGCAGTTCGCAGGACTTCGCGCTCACCATTGAGGAAATTCCCGAAAACTGGACGGCCTCGTTCAGCGCCAGCGGCCAGCGCGTAAGCGTGGTGCACGTGCGCGACGGCGCCGTGGATGAAAGCGTGGCCCTGGAGCTGGAAATACCGCTTGAGACGGAGGCCGGCGACTACGCCATCGTATTGCAGGCCGCGGGCGAGGATTTTTCCGATACGCTGGAGATCAGCCTCACCGTCAGCGCCGAGGAGCTTGGCCAAAGCAGCTTTGAAGTGGAATACCCCTCGCAGGAAGGCGACGCGCAAACCGATTTCACCTTCTCGGCGACGCTGATCAACAACACGCTGTCGGCCCAGTCCTATTCCTTCTCGGCCAGCGCGCCGACGGGCTGGACGGTGAGCTTCATGCCCTCGGGCGAGACGACGCGCGTGGCGGCATTGGATTTGGAAGCGCGCACCACGCAGGGCGTGGAGATCAACGTGGTTCCCCCGGCCAATGTGGAGGCCGGCACCTATGAAATCCCCTGCACGGCCACGTCGGTATCCGAGCGCATGAGCTTTACGCTGGAAGTGACCATCACCGGCTCTTACAGCCTGAGCCTGAGCACGCCCAGCGGCCTTCTGAGCACGGACGCCTATTCCAACCAGGAAACCGCCGTGCAGCTTTCGTTGACCAACACGGGCAACACGGATTTGACCAACGTCAACCTCACCTCCAGCGCCCCCAGCGGCTGGACGGTGCGTTTCTCCACCGAAACCATCGAGCTGATTGAGGTTGGCGCCACCGTGGAGGCCACCGCTTACATCACCCCCGGCGAAAGTGCCATGTCCGGCGACTATCTGACCACCATCTCCGCCTCGGAGAGCAACACTTCGGACTCGGCGGAATTCCGCGTCACCGTTAAGACGGAGACGAAATGGGGCATTGCCGGCATCGCCGTGATCGTGGTGCTGGTCGTGATCGTATTCGCCGTGATGCGCAAGTATGGGAGGCGCTGACCGTGGCCAAGACGATTATTGAAGTAAACGGCCTGACCAAGCGCTATGGCGCCGTCACCGCCGTGGACAACCTCACCCTCAGCGTACAGCAGGGCGAAGTGTTCGGCCTGCTGGGCCCGAACGGCGCGGGCAAGACCACCACCACGCTGATGTTGCTGGGGCTGACCGAGCCGACGGAAGGCAACGCCTCCATCCTCGGCGTGGACTGCACGCGCGATCCTCTCCAGGTCAAGCGCCGTGTGGGTTACCTTCCCGACAACATGGGCTTTTACCCGGACATGACTGGGCGCGAAAACCTGCGCATGACCGGACGCATGAACGGCCTGTCCGGGGAACTGCTGGAGGCGCGCATCGACGAGCTGCTTGGTCGCATGGGCATGCAGGAGGCCGCCGACCGCCGCGCGGGCACCTATTCCAAGGGCATGAAACAGCGGCTGGGCATCGCCGACATACTCGTCAAAGACCCGGACGTGCTCATCATGGACGAGCCGACCAACGGCGTAGACCCTGAAGGCATGCGCGAATTGATGTCGCTGATCCGCGAGCTGGCGGAGAAGGACGGGCGCACGATCCTGATTTCCTCCCACCAGCTCCACCAGATTCAGCAGATTTGCGACCGCGTGGGCATTTTCGTACACGGCAAACTGGTGGCTTGTGGCGAGATCTGCGAGCTGGGCCGCCAGATACAAATCGAGAACGGCTACAGCTTTGAAGTGGACGCTCAGCCCGGCGGCGAGGCGCTTGTGCAGGCGCTGCGGGAAATGGACTGCGTAGCGGAAGCGGAACTTTCCGAAGGGCTGGCCGTGGCGCGCGCCAGCGAGGACGTGCGCGGCCAAGTGGCGCGACGGCTGATGGAAAGCGGCTTCACCGTTACCCACCTGCGCCAACGCGGCGGCGACCTGGATGAAATCTATGCGAGATACTTTGAAAAGGCAGGTGAGAACGATGCAGGCAAGCGCGAAAACGGCAAAGCTGGCCAACGCAAGCGCGCCTAGCACGCGCGCCGCGCGCGGCGGATTCACCACGCTCTATCGCAAGGAGCTGGCCGACCATTTCCACAGCGCGCGCTTCAAGCTCCTGTTTGTGCTGCTGACGCTGACCAGCCTGGCGGCGCTGTATGGAGCGCTGGGCAGTCTTGCCGACTCCACCAGCAGCGAGTACATCTTCCTTTCGATGTATACCACCAGCGGCAGTTCCATTCCCTCGTTTGCCTCGTTCCTGGCGTATCTTACGCCACTGGTAGGGCTGGCGCTGGGCTTTGACGCCATCAACCGCGAGCGTTCGCAGGGCACGCTGAATCGCTTGGTTTCCCAGCCCATCCACCGCGACGCGGTGATCAACGCCAAGTTCCTGGCCGGTTCCACGGTCATCCTGATGATGATTTTCTTTGTGGGCATACTGGCCGGGGCGCTGGGGCTGGTGGCCATTGGCGTGCCGCCCACGGGCGAGGAGCTTTTGCGGCTGTTTTCCTACCTGCTGCTGACGTCCTTTTACACAATGCTGTGGCTGGGCATTTCCATTCTCTGCTCGGTTTTGTGCAAACATGCGGCCACGTCGGCGCTGATTGTCATCGCCCTGTGGATCTACCTCACGGTATTTGCCAGCATGGTGGCCAGCGTGATTGCCAACCTCTGCTATCCCCTGGAAGGCATGCAGGGCTATTTCAACACGCTGAACAATTACCAGCTCCAGCTCAGCCTGGAGCGGACATCCCCCTACTACCTTTACTCCGAAGCCGCCACCACGCTGCTCAACCCGGACGTGCGTTTCATCGGCTTCACCACCACCGATGCCCTTTCCGGGGCGCTGGCCGGCTATCTGTCCTTTGAACAGAGCGTCCTGCTGGTCTGGCCGCATCTGACGTGCATGGTAGCGCTGTTTCTCCTCTCCTTCACAGTCTCCTACATCGTCTTTATGCGCCAGGAAATCCGCGCCTAGCCGGCAGGGCCGGCAGCCGGAGCTGCCGCGATTGAGCGGCGACCCCCTGCCCCGGAGATTATGGGGCAGGGGGTCTTTGTTGCGTTCTTGATTGCGGGAAAGTGCGAAGCCCGCCGGGCGGCCCATGCGTCGGGGCCGCCCGGCTTTCGTTGCAACATTGGGAAGCCACGCGGCAGCCAATGGGATTCTCAAGGGACTGGTTCCTTGAGCGGGTGCGGGCAGAGCCCGCCGTAGCCCCGCCGGATGGAAAAATGGCGCGGAAGCTGGGAAGCCGTGTCCTCTCGCCTGCCGTTCCCCGCGCGCCGGGGCAGGCCCTCTTGCATGCGGAAAGAACACGCCTACCGCCGCTGTGACGGAAGATAAACCGGCGCGCCGGTTCCGAAGCGCCCTTGCCGCAGGCAAGCAGCGTCGCTACGCACCCCGGCCTCATGGACAACAACCATCTATCCTGGTATCTGCGGGGCGGCGTTGGTTTCTTTGACGCTGCCTTGCCCCGCTGGGGCAAGGGGCGCTGCGGGGAAGAAAGCGACGATGCTTGCCTGCGGCAAGGGCGCTTTGTTTTGACCGCGCGCCGGTTTGGCTGCCTTGTTCGGCCGGCAATGGGCGAATTCTTTTCACATACAGGAAATCCCGGGCCGGCGCGCGGGAGATGGCCGGATGCGGCGTGAGCGCCTCTTTGCCAATCGCGCCATTGCCCTGTCGGCGGGGCTACGGCGGACTCTGCCCGCACCCGCTTAAGGGCCATTGGCCCTTAAGAATCCCATTGGCTGCCGCGAGGTTTCCCGATGTTGCAATAAAAACCGGATCGCAGGGGCCGTCCGGCGTGCCTCAGCGGGAAAAACGGGCGCCCGCAACGAATTTGCAAGCGCCCGTCCCTGTTGCGTCCTCTACGGCAAATTCACCGTAATCACCAGCGTATGCCCACCATGCAGGGCGGCATGGATGCGGCCGCGATGCGCCTCCGCCACGGCCCGGGCAATGGAAAGGCCGATGCCATAGCCTCCGGAGGCGGAACTGCGCGAGGCGTCGGCGCGATAGAAGCGCTCGAACATGTTTTCCAAATCTTCCCGCGCCATGCACTCCACCGCGTTTTCCACGCGCAAGCGCACACCGCGGCCCTGCCGGTCCAACGTAAGCACGATTGTGCTTTCCGGGCAGGAATATTTGACGGCATTGTCCAGCAGCACGCCAACCAGCTGGGAAACACCCTTTTCATTGCCGCAATAGGAAATGCCCTCGCGCACGCGAATTTCCAGACGCTTGCCCTGCCTGCGCGCCGGAGCCTGAAACGATTCCGCCGTTTCCCGCACGATATCGGAAAGCGGGAATTCAATCATGGGCAGGTTCTGCTTTTCCTCCATGCGGGAAAGGGCGATCAGATCGCCGGTGAGGGCGCTAAGACGGCGCGTCTGGGCGCGGATATCGTTGAGCCACTCGTTTTCGCCCAATTCCATGGCCAACAGTTCCGCGTCGGCATCAATGATGGTCAGGGGCGTGCGAATCTCGTGCCCGGCGTCGGTAATAAAGCGCCGCTGCTGTTCATAACCGCGCGCAAACGGCTTGACAATGCGCCCGGAAAGCAGCGTCACCAGCACAAATACCGCCGCATATCCGGCCAAGGCAATGAGGATGCTGTTCAAAAGCAAATCCTGAAATCCGGCCAGCATGCGCCCGCAATCCAGGAATATGACGCGCGAATTTTCGTCCTCCGCATAGAGCAAATAGCGGTAATTGCCCACGAAGCCGGAGGCGTTCCCGGATTGCCATGCCTTTTGCGCGTAGGCGTTTACGTTTTCCTCGTCTACGGCGAAGATATACTCCGTCTCCGTGGAAAGCACGTCGCCCTCCCCATTCAGCAGCGCGGAAAAAAAGCGGATTTCATAGGGCAGCTCCGGCGACTGGTAGCGCGGCCCCGCCTCCCGCCAATCGAAGTCGCCCAGCGCCTCGGGCAGCGCGCCGCCGCTTTCCCGCAAAAGCGAAAGCACGCTGTCGATATCGGAAACGATGCTGCGGTAGTTGAAGATATTCAGGCCGCCGAGGATTACGCTCAGAACCAGCAGAAGCGAGAGCATGGAGGCGGCGACAAAGCGCACGCGCAGTTTCCTGATCACGCGCTTTCCTCCAGCGAATAGCCGGCGTTGCGGGATACCTTGATTTGCACATTCGCGCCCAGCGTAGCCAGCTTTTTGCGCAAATAGGAAATGTAGACCCATACCACATGGATCTCGGCCTCATTATCGTAGCCCCAGATGCGCTCCATAAACCGCTCGGTGGGGATGAGCGTGCGCGGGTGGGAAAGGAGCATTTCCATCATCTGGAATTCCTTGCGGGCCAGGCGGAAACTGCCGGACGGCGAAGACAGCTCGAACGTGGCGCGGTTCAGGGAAATATTGCCCATGCGCAAAAGCGACGTATCCTGCGCGCAGGCGCGCGTCATGGCGCGTATGCGCGCCAGCAGTTCTTGGGCCGCAAAGGGCTTGGTAAGATAGTCGTTTGCGCCGCTGTCCAGCCCCAGCACCTTGTCCTCCACTTCGGCGCGGGCAGTGAGCAACAGAACCGGCAAGTCGCTGCCGCGTTCGCGCAGGCGCCTGAGCACGCCGATGCCGTCCACACCCGGCATCATGATATCCAAAATCGCCGCGTCGTAATTGCCCGTGTTCAAATATTCCAGGGCCGAAGCGCCGTCAAACACCGCGTCGGCCTCGTAGTTGTTTTTCCGCAAAATTGCACAGAGCGCCCGCGAAAGAGACGCCTCGTCCTCAGCGACCAACAGCCGCATACATATTCCTCCCTTGTATCCCCACTATACCAGAGAAAGATGAACAGTCCTTGAAAAAAACACGGCATTTTGAAGGCAAGGCTTCAAAAACGCCCGCGCATACTGCACCTTCGCGCCTACACATCCTGCATTTTCTCAGGCATTCTGCCTGAAAAACAGCCTGGACGATGTGATTTTTACATAAATATTCTGCCCTCGCACTTTACTTTATTCGCAAAACGTGATACACTATTTTTAATCATTTTGAATTTTTCCCTGGAAGAAACTTCATTTTCAGGAGGCGGAACCGCCTTGAAGATCCTTGACATACGCACTGGCCGCATCGTCTTGCCGCTGGCAAGGCCGTTCAAAACAGCGCTGCGCACCGTGGAAACGCTTAACGATATCGCCGTAAAGGTAATCACCGACGAGGGCGAGGGCTATGGCGAAGCGCCGCCCACCGCCGTCATCACCGGCGATACGGAAGGCTCTATCCTCTGCGCTGTCCATGATTATATCCGCCCCGCCCTGGTGGGCATGGACGTGATGGATTTGCCCGCCGTAATGGAAAAGCTCAACGGCTGTATGGTTCACAACACCACGCCCAAGGCGGCGGTGGACATGGCCATATACGACCTGTGGGCCAGGGCGCAGAAGCAACCCCTTTACCGTCTGCTGGGCGGGGCGCGGGAGAGCTTCCGCACCGACCTGACCATTTCCGTAAATCCCATCCCGCAAATGGTGGAAGACAGCCTCGACGCCGTAAAGCAGGGCTTTGATATCCTCAAAATCAAGGTCGGCAAGGAAGGCGAAAAGGATGTGGAGCGCATCGCCGCCATCCGCGCCGCCGTGGGCGCGGACGTCAAGCTGCGCGTGGACGCCAACCAGGGCTGGGAGGCAAAGGAAGCGGTGCGTATCATCCGCGCCATGGAGGACAAAGGGCTGGATCTCGACCTGGTGGAGCAGCCCGTGCCCGCCGCCGATTTGGACGGTCTTGCATACGTCACCGGCAATGTGCAAACGCCCATCCTGGCCGACGAGGCTGTGTTTTCCGAGCGCGACGCCTGTGAAATCATCCGCCGCGGCGCGGCGAACCTGATTAATATCAAACTGATGAAAACCGGCGGCATCTGGAATGCGCTGAAAATCTGCCGCCTGGCTGAGGAAAACGGCGTGGAGTGCATGATTGGCTGCATGCTGGAATCGCGCCTGTCCGTGGCCGCGGCCGCACACCTGGCGGCAGGACAGAAAATCATCACCCGCGCCGACCTGGACGGCCCCTCCCTGTGCGCCATTGATCCTTACCATGGCGGCCCCGAATTCGACGGCCCCGAAATCGCCATGCGCGGCGATTTCGGCGTGGGCGTTGCCAAGATCCCCTGCGAGGACTGGAACTGAATCCCCCTTTTTCGCACCCCACTGCCGTTGTGCAGAATTGCTAATAGAAAGGACTGGATTTCATGAAACGAACGACTCGCCTGCTCGCTCTGCTCGTGGCGCTGCTGCTGGCCCTGCCGATGGCCGCGCTTGCGGAGAGCACCCCCGTGGTCTACCGGGAGTTGTACTCCAGTGAAGTGGACACGCTCAATTACCTCTACACCACCACGGCCAACAACCTGACCATCCCCGCCAACGTGGTCGATACGCTGATTGAGTACGACCGCTACGGCGTGCTGCAGCCCTCGCTGGCCGAGAGCTGGGAACACAATGAGGACTATACCGAATGGACGTTCCACATCCGCGAAGGCGTGAAGTGGGTGGACAGCCAGGGCAACGAAGTCGCCGACGTCACCGCGCACGACTGGGTGTCCGCCGCGCACTATATCCTCGACGCCCACAACGATTCCGGTAACGAATACAACTGGGAAGTGGCCGGCGTGGTCAACGCCGCCGAGTACTACGCCTACACCGCCTACCAGCTCGCCCTGGAAAGCGCCACGGACGGCACCGATGAAAACGGCAACCCCGTGAAGCTGGATGAGGAAGGCGACGTCATCGAGGAAGTCGCCGCGGTTGCCGTTGAAGATATCGGCGTTCAGGCCACGGACGATTACACGCTGGTTTACACGTTGGACGCGCCCTGCTCCTATTTCCTGTCCATGCTGTGCTGGTCGGCCTTCATGCCCGTCAATGGCGATTTCCTCGCCGAATGCGGCGACAGCTTCGGCACCAGCGCTGAAACCCTGCTCTACTGCGGGCCGTTCATCCTTTCCACCTTTGAGCCGCAGGTGCAGCGCGTCTTGACCAAGAACCCCACCTACTGGGATATCGACAACGTGTTTATTGATACCATCCAGTACACCTACAACGCCGAAGCGAATACGCTGGGCACCACCATGTACCTCCAGGGCGAAGTGGACTACGCGGAGATCGGCGCCAACCTGCTGGATCCGCTGCTTTCCTCTTACAGCGACCAGATCCATCCGTCCCGTCCGGACGTCTCCTACTCCTACTGGTATCTGTTCAATTTCGACCCCAACTTCGACGCGGAATATGAGCCGGACAACTGGGAGATCGCCGTCAACAACGAGAACTTCCGCCTGTCCATCATGCACGGCCTGGATCGCGTCAACGCCCTGCAGGTGTATGACTCCGCCGACCCCGAGGGCCTGCTCAGCAACACCATCACCCCGCTGTCCTTTGCCTCCGCTTCGCAGGACTACGCCTATTACGGCGGCCTGGACAAGTATACCGAGGGCGACACTTTCGACAGCGAACTGGCGCTTCAGTATAAGGAAGCGGCCATGGAAGAACTTTCCGCCGAGGGTTGCACCTTCCCGGTAATCGTCTACATGCGCTATAACCCCACCACCACCAACTGGGCCGACGAGTGCCAGCTTGTGGAGCAGCAGCTTGAAAACCTCCTGGGCACGGACTATATCGACGTTGTGGTCGAGGCCGGTCCGGAAACGGGCTTCCTTTCCGCCGTGCGCCATACCGGCGACTATGGCCTGATGAAGTGCAACTGGGGCGCGGACTTCTCCGACGCTTCCGCGTTCATCGTTGACCCGTTCGCCGAGGATTCCAATTACAGCTTCATCTACCGCAGCGAGGACGAAGAAACGCAGGCGTACTACCAGGAGTACCTTGACCTGGTGGAAACCGCGCTGGCCATTACCGACGACGACGAGGCCCGCTATGAAACCTTTGCGCAGGCCGAGGCTATTTTGCTGGATCATGGCTTCGCCATTCCGATTCACACCAACAGCCGCGTCTATGCCTTCGGAAAGCTCAATCCGTTTGAGGGGCCCTATGCCGCCTTTGGTTTCTCCACGCTGCGCTATAAGGGCCAGCATGTAATGGAAACCTCAATGGGTATGGATGAATTCGAGGAGGCTTATCAGACTTGGCTGACTGAGCGCGAAGAGGCGCTGGCCGCCGCCGCTGAATAAGTCCCTTTCCGGCGCTGCCCGGAATCACAAAGGCGTCGCTTCGCGGCTCCGGCCGCAAGCGGCGCTTTAAGCAAAGCGAGGTAGACGGCCCCGCCTACCTCGCTTCACAACGGCGGAACCTTTGCATCTGCGCCCGGGCGCGGACGTGGATGGAAGGGTTTTGCCCCCCACCAAGGAGGTTTTGTTCAGTGGCAAAGTATATTCTCAAGCGCGTACTGCGTTCGGCGATCACGATGCTCATCATCATCGTCATCGTCTTTTCGCTACTGCGCCTGATGCCCATTGAGGGCTACTTCGAAAACTACGACAAGCTTTCGGAAACGCAAATCAACGTGCGCCTGCGCGAACTTGGCCTCTTGGACCCCCTGCCCGTTCAGCTCTGGAATTACTTAAAACAGATCTTGTCCGGCGACTTGGGTGTATCCAACGTATTCCGCAGGGGCGTTTCCATCAACGAAATCGTGGCGGAGAAGATTCCCATTTCCCTGCAACTGGGCATCACCTCTCTGGTCATCGCCTTGGCGCTGGGCCTGCCGCTGGGCATTCTGATGGCGCGCAGCACGCGCACGAAATGGAAGTTGTGGGATAAGTTCGGCACAATCTTTATCGTCATTATCCAGGCGGTACCGGCGGCGGCGTACCATATCCTCATTCAGTTCGCCGGTTCGCAAAGCTCCCTGAGGTTGCCGATGCTGTTTTCGCAGGGCAACCTGCGCAGCTATATACTGCCGATTTTCTCGCTGGCCATCGGCAATATCGCCTATTACGCCATGTGGCTTCGCCGTTACATGGTGGATGAATCCAACAAGGACTACATCCGCCTGGCGCGCGCCAAGGGCCTGCCCAGCGGGGCGATCTCCCGCCGCCACATGTTCAGAAACGCCATGGTGCCGCTGATTCAGTACATCCCCAACAGCATCCTCTTTACGCTGATGGGCTCTTTGTATGTGGAATCGCTCTATTCCATTCCCGGCATGGGCGGGTTGCTTGTGACGGTCATCAAGCGGCAGGACAACACGATGGTGGTGGCGCTGGTGCTCATCTACGCGGCCATTTCCATCCTCGGCCTGCTCCTGGGCGACATTCTCATGGCTATTCTCGATCCCCGCATCAGTTTTACCAAGAAGGAGGGTTCGCGCTGATGAAACGCTACCGCGATTCCAGAACCGATCAGCTCGGCGACGCCCTCAACCAGCAGCTCAAGGAGCATCTGGAGGCTGGCTCCGGCGCTGCCTCCGCTTCCGCGCCCTCGGCCGAGTCCGTTGCCACGGGGCTTGACGACAAGGAGCTTTTCTCCTTTGCCGGCTTTGACGCCTCCGAAGCCGAACGCGGCGGGTATTCCAACTATTCCTATTGGCGGGCAACGCTGCGCGTGTTTTTCAAAAACAGGATCGCCGTGTTTTTCCTGATTGTGATGATCCTGACGCTGGCGTTCACCTTCATCCAGCCGCTTTTGCCGAACCAGCGTGACCCGCTCACCATCCACTACAACGAAAGCGGCCGCACGCTTTCCAACCTCGCCCCCGGCGAGCAGGGCTTTATCTTCGGCACCAACAACATTGGCCAGGATATCTGGGCGCGCATCTGGGCCGGCACGCGCACTTCGCTGTTCATTGGCTTTACGGTGGCCTGTGTGGAGGCTGTGCTGGGCATCTTGATGGGCGTTTTGTGGGGCTATGTGCGCAAGTTGGATTTTTTCTTTACAGAGCTTTACAACGTATGCGACAACATCCCGCAGACGCTATTGCTCATCCTGATCTCCTACATTCTCAACCCGGGCATTGATACCATCATCTTCGCCCTGTGTCTAACCGGCTGGCTGAGCATGGCGCGGTTTATCCGCAACCAGATCATCATCATCCGCGACCGGGATTACAACCTGGCCTCGCGCTGCCTGGGCACGTCAACAATGCGCATTGTGTTCAAAAACCTGTTGCCCTACCTTGTGTCGGTCATCACCATGCGCATGGCGCTGTCCATTCCCTCGGCCATCGGCAACGAAGTGTTCGTCACCTATATCGGCATCGGCCTGCCGCTGGATACGCCGTCTCTTGGCAACCTCATTGAGGCCGGTCGCGAACTGATGACGATTCCCTTTTTGCGCTACCAGCTCTATTTCCCGGTGGCGGTACTGGCAGTAATCACCATTTCCTTCTATGTGATTGGCAATGCCTTTGCCGACGCCGCCGACCCCAAGAACCACGTCAAGTAAGGAGGGCGAGCGATGGATTCCAACATCATCCTGTCCGTGCGCGATCTGGATGTGAAGTTCACCCTTCGCGGCCAGACGTTGCATGCCGTGCGCGGCGCCTCGCTGGATGTGTACGAGGGCGAAAGCCTGGCCATCGTCGGCGAGTCCGGCTCGGGCAAGAGCGTGTTTGTCAAGACCTTTATGGGCCTTTTGGACGCCAACGGCTTTATTTCCGGCGGCGAGATTCTCTATAACGGCGCGGATTTGACCAAGTACCGCACCGACAGGGACTGGCTGAAAATCCGCGGCCGCGAAATCGCCATGGTTCTGCAAGACCCAATGACCTCCTTAAACCCCCTCAAAAGCATCGGCAAACAGATTGAGGAGGCCGTGAAGCTGCATCAGGGCCTGCGCGGGGCCGCAGCCAAGCGCGCCGTGCTGGAAGTATTGCAGGATGTGGGCATCGACGACCCCGAACGCCGCTACCGCCAGTATCCGCATGAGTTTTCCGGCGGCATGCGCCAGCGCGTGGTCATCGCCATCGCCGTGGCCTGCCGGCCGAAGATACTGATTTGCGACGAGCCGACCACGGCCCTGGACGTCACCATCCAGGCACAGATTCTTGATTTGATCAAACAGCTGCAAAAAAAGCACCACCTTACCACCATCTACATCACCCACGACCTGGGCGTGGTGGCCAACGTTGCCGACCGCATCGCCGTGATGTACGCGGGCGGCATCGTGGAGGTGGGCACCTGCGAGGAAGTCTTTTACGACCCGCGCCATCCCTACACCTGGGCGCTGCTTTCCTCGCTGCCGCAGCTGGGCGTCAAGGGCGAGCCGCTGTTCTCCATTCAGGGCACGCCGCCCAACCTGTTCCACGAAGTCAAGGGCGACGCCTTCGCGCCGCGCAACCCGCAGGCGTTGAAGATCGACTTTTTGCTCGATCCGCCGTTTTTCGAGGTTTCCCCCACCCACAAGGCGCGCACATGGCTGCTTGACCCCCGCGCGCCCAAGGTAGATAAGCCGCGCATCATCGCATCCCGCGAAGGAAGGAAGTGAGCCGCGTTGACCGCTGAACGCAAAAAGCTGGTGGAAGTTGAAGGTTTGACCGTGCAATTCGGCTCCCGCCGCCATCCTTTTACTGCCGTGGACGGCGTTTCCTTCCACATCTTTGAGGGCGAGACCTTCGGCCTGGTGGGCGAATCCGGCTCCGGCAAGACCACCATCGGCCGCACCATCATCCGCATCCACCCCGCCTCGGCCGGCAAGGTGGTCTTTGACGGCAAGCAGATCAACGGCCACATCCCCCGCGCGCTGGATCACGAGGTCACGCGCCGTATCCAGATGATCTTCCAGGACCCCATGGCCTCGCTCAACGAGCGCGCCAAGGTGGACTATATCGTCGCCGAGGGGCTGTATTCCAACGGCTTTCATTTGACCAAGGAAGAGCGCGAAAAGCGCGTGGCCCGGGCGCTGGAGGCCGTGGGCTTGCTGCCCGAATTTGCCAGCCGTTTCCCGCACGAGTTTTCCGGCGGCCAGCGCCAGCGCATCGGCATCGCCCGCGCCCTGATTATGGAGCCGGATTTCATCATCGCCGACGAGCCGATTTCGGCGCTGGACGTGTCCATCCGCGCGCAGGTATTAAACCTGCTTTCCGAGCTTCAAAAGGCGCGGGGGCTTACGTACCTGTTCATCGCCCACGACCTTTCCGTGGTGCGCTTCATCTGCGACCGCATCGCCGTGATTCACAAGGGCCGCATTGTCGAGCTTTCCGAAAGCGAAGAACTGTTTGCCCGTCCGCTGCATCCTTACACGCGGGCGCTGCTCTCCGCCATCCCCCAGCCCGACCCCGTGGCCGAGCGCCACAAGAAGCTGCTGGTATACGACCCCGCCTGCCATCATTACGGGTCGGGCCATCAGCCCACCTGGCGCGAGGCATTCCCCGGCCACTTTGTGCTCGCTGACGAGGATGAGTTTGCCAAGTATCAAAGCCAGTACCAGTGAGGTGGAAAATATGACCCGTCCCGCACCCCTGTTCCCCGGCGCCCGCGTGGCGCTGATCGGCCCCTCCTCCGCCATCTCGGAGGAATTGCTGACCCGGGCCAATGATCTTGTCTGTTCCCTGGGTCTCAACCCGGTGTTTTATCCCTCCTGCCGCTATTCCAGCCGCGACGGCTACCTGGCCGCCACGGACGCGCAGCGCGCGCAGGACATTATGCACGCTTTTGAAAATCCCGCCATCGACGGCATATGGTGCGCGCGCGGCGGCTATGGCGCGCAGCGCCTCCTGCCGCTTCTGGACGCGGCCGTCATCCGCAAGCACCCCAAGTGGTTCGGCGGCTATTCGGACATCAGCGCCTTGCACGCCTTTTTGAACCAGAAGTGCAACCTGGAAACCTTCCATGTCGTCATGCCTGCCAACAAGTGGGTGCTGGACGGCTTCACGCGCGGCGAGCTGGAAAAGGCCCTGTTCGGCGGCCTTGCCGGTAAACTGGCCGATCCCGAGGGCCAGGAAATCAAAACGCTGGTGCCCGGCGTGGCGCGCGGACGGCTGTGCGGCGGCAATCTGGCGCTGTTGGCGGCCTCCATGGGCACGCCGTGGGAAATTGATACGCGGGGGAAGATACTCTTCCTTGAAGACGTGAACGAATTGACCCACCGCCTTGACAGGATGCTCACGCAGCTTCGCAACGGCGGCAAATTTGACGACTGCGCCGGCATTATCCTCGGTTACTGGACGGACTGCGAGCCGGAAAACGCCGATTGCACGCTGGAGCTGGACGAGGTGTTCCGGCAGGTTATCGCGCCTTCCGGCAAGCCCTGCATAAGCGGCTTCGCCTGCGGACACAGCCTGCCTTCCCATGCCCTGCCGCTAGGACGCATGTGCAGCCTAGACGCCACGACGGGCACGGTCTGCATCGAGGAGGAATGAGCGATGGATCCACACGCACTTGCAACGCGCCTGGGCGCGATGCTCGATGAATTTCCCGCGCAAAGCTCCCTGCTGGCCGTCGATTTGACCGGCGGAGAGGTGATTGCCTCCATTCGCGCCGATGTGGGCGTGACCTCGGCCTCCACCATCAAGCTGGCCATTCTCCTGTGCGCCCTGACCGAAGTGGAGGCCGGGCGGCTGTCGCTTGCCCAGCACATTGCCATCGCCCCGGAGGACTTCCGCGAGGACACATCTGTGTTTGAACCGGAATACCGGCAGGATGGCTGCACGCTGTGGGAAATGCTCTACTGGATGATTGTGGAAAGCGACAACACCGCCACCAACGCCGTCATTTCCACGCTGGGCTACGCGCGCATCAACGATTACTGCGCGGAGATGGGCCTGACCCAAACCGTCTGCCAGCGCAAAATGCTGGATTGGACGGCGCGGCAGGAGGGGCGAGACAACCGCACCAGCGCCCTTGACCAGTATCGCCTCTATTCCCTGCTCTACCGCGGCGAAATTCTCAACGCCGAGCTGCGCGATATAGCCGTGGACTTTCTTTCCCGCTGCCGGTCGTTCAGCAGCCTGCAACGCTACATTCCCGACGCGGTGACGGTGTGGCACAAGCCCGGCGGGCTGGATCACGTCACCCATGACGCGGGCGTGTTCCTGCTCAAAAACCGCCCCTACTACCTGGGCGTATTTACCTGGGACGGGCCGGCCATGGACGGCCAGCCGCATCAGAAACGGCTCATTGGCCGTGTGTCGCGCCTGGTATACGATTTTATGAAGGAGAAACGCGCGTGAAAGCGATTGTAAATACCGCCGTCTGCCCGCTGAAGGCCGAGCCGAAGTGGGAATGCACACTGGTGGACGAGGCCCTGTACGGCATGGTGGTAGACATTCTCGAAGAACCGGCGCCCGGCTGGGCAAAGGTGCGCACGCACTACCGCTACGAAGGTTTCGCGCCCACCGCCCTGCTGCGCATCGGCGACGAGGGCGCTTTGGCCTGGGAAAGCCTTTCCAAGCGCGTGGTGCGCAACAAAAACTGCTGCGATGTGCTTTCCCTGCCCAAGGTGCAGGGGGTGCTTTTGCAAAGCCTGACGCGCGGCGGCGCACTCGCCGTGGCGGGCGAGGCGGAAAACGGCTGGCAGAAAGTGCGCCTGGCCGACGGGCGCGAGGGCTATGTGCAAGCGTCCATCCTGGATACATACCACACGTCCCCCTGCTGCGAAGGCGAGGCGGGGCTGCGCCGCGCCATTGCCGAGGCCGCCATGCTCTATCAGGGCACGCACTACCGTTGGGGCGGCAAATCGCCCCTGGGCATCGATTGTTCGGGGCTGGCGTCGATGGCCTACATGCTCTGTGGCATTCTCATTTACCGGGACGCGAACATCGTGGAGGGCTTCCCCATTCATGAGATTCCCCGTGAGCGCATGCAGACGGGCGACCTCCTGTTCTTTCCCGGCCATGTGGCCGTGTACCTGGGTGAAGGGCGCTACTGCCACTCCACCGGCAAGGCGGGGGCGGACGGCTTCACCGTCAACAGCCTGAATCCCGGCGACCCTGACTTCCGCAAAGACCTTGCCGAACGGCTCAGCGCCGTGGGCAGCTATTTCCAGTTTTGAAAGGACGGATTCCATGAAAATCTATTTGAGCGCCGATATGGAGGGCACCTGCGGCATCGTCTCCTGGCCGGAGACGGAGCGCAGCACGCCCATGGACTATGCGCCCTATCAGAAGCAAATGAGCCGCGAAGTAGCCGCCGCCTGCCGCGGCGCGCTCGCCGCCGGTGCGGAGGACGTGCTGGTAAAGGACGCGCACGATTCCGCCCGCAACATCGACCCCACCGCGCTGCCCCGGGGCGCGCGCATCCATCGCGCCTGGTCGGGCGACCCGCTCTCGATGATGACCGGGCTGGATCAGGAGAAATTCGACGCCGTGTTCTTCACCGGCTACCACGCCTGGGCGGGCTGCCCCGGCAACCCCCTCAGCCACACCATGAACCTGAAAAACGACCATGTGACCCTCAACGGCGTGATGTGCAGCGAATTCCTCATCAACAGCTACACCGCCGGCTATTTCGGCGTGCCCGTGGCGCTGATTACCGGCGACAAGGCCCTGTGCGACTTTGCCCGCGAATTGATCCCCGAGATCACCGCCGTGCCGGTCAACGAGGGGCGCGGCGGCGGCGTCACCTCCATCCACCCAGACGAGGCCGTGGAGCGCATTGAGGCCGCGGCGCAACAGGCCGCGCGCAACGCCGCCAACTGCCAGGTGCCCATGCCCGGCCACTTCCACATGGAAATCGACTTTTTCAAGCACCATGCCGCCTATTCCAAGAGCTTCTATCCCGGCGCCTCGCTCAAGGACGGCAAGTTCGTCTGCTTTGACAGCGACGACTGGTACGAGGTATTGCGCTTTTGCCACTTCGTGCTCAGCGATTGAAGACAAGAAAAACGCCCCTGGGCGGCGTTCGTAAATGTGCAAAAGGCGTGGCTTTCATGGCCATGCCTTTTGCTTTAAGTGGATAACAGCAAAGCGACAAGGGGATGGCATTCCCCGTTTGACAAATCGGAATTTATAAAACTTCTCTTATTGGGAAATACAGATAGCCCTTTCCTGTTGCCGGGTCGGTATACTCATGAACTGCTCCGGCCAGAGAAATACCTTCCTTGTTCATTTGTCCAATGGTTTCTTCAAACGCTCCTCTATGGTTTTCAACAACGATATACTCGTAACCCGGGATTGTCCATTTCGTCCATCCCTCAGGCGCTTCTGCATGATCAACACATTCCACTCCCGCCAGATACAAGCCTTTGCGAAAGCCGTCTTCCCACGGTTTAAATGCATGAGAAATATCAGACATAGCGCCCCATATTCCCACAATACCCCCGTTTGCGTCTTTCCTTGCCAGATGTGCCACTTCACAAAAGTTGTCGTTTGCATCCTTCCACAATTTCTGAATAAATCCTTCGCCGTCCAATGTTGAGCCCTCTTTTCCAATGACGACAAATTTTTCCTTGATCACTTTAACCATTCTATCCCTTCTCAACTTTCGTTTTGCCACACAACGGGATGAGATACAAGAACAGCCACGGCAGCGCAGGCTGCTGTGGCTGTCAATGCCTCTGTCTTTAGAACAACCCCGTAATCCTTCCCTGCTCATCCACGTCGATCTTTTCCGCCGCGGGAACCCTGGGCAGCCCCGGCATGGTCATGATCTCGCCAGTGAGGGCGACGATGAAGCCCGCGCCCGCCGATACGCGCAGGTTGCGCACGGTGACGGTAAAGCCCTCTGGCGCGCCCAGTTTTTTGGGATCGTCGGAAAAGCTGTATTGCGTCTTGGCCACGCACACGGGCAGGTTGCCAAATCCCATTTCCGCAAGCTGGCGGGCCTGCTTTTTCGCCGCGGGCAAAAGCTCCACCCCCGCGCCGCCATAGACGCGGCGGACGATGGCGTTGAGCTTGTCCTCGATGGTTCCCTCCAAATCATAGCTGTACGCAAAGCGGTTTTCCATCTCGCACAGGCGCACCACTTCCTCTGCCAGCTTTACGCCGCCTGTGCCGCCTCTGGCCCACACTTCGGACAGGGCCACGTTTACGCCCAGGGCGTGGCATTTTTCCTCTACCAGCTTCAGCTCCGCCTCGGTGTCGTCCGGGAAGCGGTTGATGGCCACCACGCAGGGCAGGCCGTAGACGTTCGTGATGTTGGACACATGGCGCAAAAGGTTGGGCAGGCCCTTTTCCAGCGCCGCGAGGTCCTCCCGCCTGAGTTCATCTTTTTTCACGCCGCCGTGCAGCTTGAGCGCCCGCACCGTGGCCACCACCACCACCGCCGCCGGGCGCAGGCCCGCCATGCGGCACTTGATGTCCAAAAACTTTTCCGCGCCCAGGTCCGCGCCGAAACCGGCTTCGGTGACAGCGTAGTCGCCCAGTTTCAGGGCCATGAGCGTGGCCAGCACGCTGTTGCAGCCATGGGCGATGTTGGCAAAGGGGCCGCCGTGAATCAGCGCTGGGGTGTGCTCCAGCGTCTGCACCAAATTGGGCTTGATGGCGTCCTTCAAAAGCGCGGCCATGGCCCCCGCGGCCTTCAAATCGCCGGCGGTGACGGGTTTTTCATCGTATGTATAGCCGACGATGATGCGGGAAAGGCGCTCCTTCAAGTCGGCAAGGCCGCTGGAGAGGCACAAAACGGCCATGATTTCGCTGGCGACGGTGATATCGTATCCATCCTCGCGCGGGGTGCCGTTCACGCGCCCGCCGAGGCCGTCCACCACGAAGCGGAGCTGGCGGTCGTTCATATCCACGCAGCGTTTCCAGGTGATGCGCCGGGGGTCTATGTTCAGGGCGTTGCCCTGATAAATGTGGTTGTCCAGCATGGCGGCCAGCAGATTGTTGGCCGCGCCGATGGCGTGGAAGTCGCCGGTAAAGTGCAGGTTGATATCCTCCATGGGCACCACCTGCGCGTAGCCGCCGCCCGCCGCGCCGCCCTTAACGCCGAACACCGGCCCCAGCGACGGCTCGCGCAGGGCCACGACGCTGTTTTTGCCAATCTTGCGCAGGGCGTCGGCCAGGCCGACGGTGGTGGTGGTCTTGCCCTCGCCCGCCGGGGTGGGGGTGATGGCCGTGACCAGAATCAGTTTTCCGTCCGGCTGCGCTTCATTGAGCAGGGAAAGGTCGATCTTGGCCTTGAAATTCCCGTATTGCTCCAGGTATTTCTCCGCTACGCCCGCTTTTTCGGCAATGTCACGGATGTGCCAAAGCTCTGTCTGTTGCGCGATCTGGATATCGCTAAGCATAGAAGCCCTCCTTATACGTTGGGGTGCCGCCGCGCGCTGAGGCGGCGATAGACGAGGATGCCGCCCAGGCTCAAAAGCAACGTCGCGCCGAAGGCGATCAGGGCGAACTGATAGTTTTGCAGGCCGAGGGCGTCGCCGGTGACGGTCGAGGTGACGATCGAGGGAATGCGGGCCACGCCCGTAATCAAAAGCCAGGTGCCCAGCTTCATATCGGTGAGGCCAATGAAATAGGAAAGCAGATCTTTGGGCGTGCCGGGAATGAAAAAGACGATGAAGGTAAGCAGGTTCAGCCGCCGCGAGTCCTGCAAAAAACGCAGGGAGCGTATCTTTTCTCGCGAAAAGAACACCTCCACCAGCTTCACCCCGAAGCGGCGCACGAATAAAAACACCAGCGCGCTGCCAATGACACAGCCGAGAATGCACAAAAGCGTACCCTCCACCGCGCCAAAAGCGTAGCCCGCGCCCATCTCCAGCGGCTCGCCTGGGATGATGGCAATGATGAGCTGGAAAACCACCATGCCCACAAAGGCCACCCGCCCCCACAGCCCCGAGGAATCCACCCAGGCGCGGAAGCGCTCCGGCTCGCGGACAAATTCAATCATCGGCTTGCCCACCAGATAGCCCACCACGCCCACAAAAACCAGGGCGACGATGATCGCAATCAGATAAATCTTCTTTTTGTGCGCCTCGGTAATCTCCGGGCGCTGACGTTCTTTGCTCATGCCATAATTCTCCCCTTGATAGTATACCACATTCTCAGGGACAAGTATAGCGTGCGGGTTTCAACATTTTATCAACGCGCTTCCTGTTTCGGTTTTCTGTCGAAGAAGGGGCTCTTGCCGTAGGCGGCGATGGGGATGCCCTGCCAGATGACGTCGAAATCTTCGTACTGCATGAGCTGGGCTGCCTTGCCCGCCGAGTAGAGCACGCGGCTGTCCACGCGGCAATCAGCGGCCACAGACACGGCGCTGCCGATGGCGATGCCCAGGTCGATCATGTTGAAGGCGCAGCGCGCCCCGGCCTGCTGGGCGCTGGCGCAGCTGTCAAAGCCGCAGAAGCCGCACACCTTCAAGCCCGCGCGCGCGGGCTTGGCGCCGATGAGCACGATGGCCTGCGCCTTGTCCACGTTGTCCGCGTCGCGGTAGAAAAACTGCACGGCCGGGTTGCCCGTATCGGCAATTTCTCGCATCTTGCCCGCCAACGCCGCCTTTTCCTCGCCGGTGAGCACCATGGTGCGTATATTGTCCGCGCCCTTGGCCTTGGGCGCGGTGCGTGCCGCGGCGCACATCCTCGCAGCTGTGGCCAGGATTGCCTGCCGCTCCATCTCGTCCGAATCGTAACGCATGATGATCCCTCTCCTTTCAAAGATCTTCCGGGCGGCGCAAGGGACGCCGCATCATATTTGCTTTTCTTCCAGCACGTCCCAGCCCTGCCCGCGCTCAAAGCGCGCCGCCATTTCCCGGGCGCGTTCCACCGTTTGCCGGTCAAAGCCCATCTGCCCGAGCAGCTCCAGGGCGTTGCGCGTGCGCGAAGGGCCGGGGCGCAGCTTGTAATCAAAGGTCACGCCGCCCTGATCTACCCATTCACGGAAGTGAATGTTTTGATAGCTGGCGAGCATGCGTGTCAGTTCGATATCATGCGTGGCGGCCATCACGAGTATATTCTTTCCCGCCAGGGCGTCCAGCACCGCGGCGGAGGCGGCGATGCGCTCGATGGTGTTCGTGCCGCGCAGGATTTCATCTATAAAAGCCAACACCGGCGTTTTGCCCTCTGCCGCGTCGAGAATGCGCTTGAGCGAGCGAATCTCGGCCACAAAGTAGCTCTCGCCGCCGCGCACGCTGTCGCGCACGGCCATAGAGCTCATTACCCGGGCGCGCCCGATACGGAATTCCTGCGCGAAGCAGACGCCAATGGTCTGGGCGAGGATGGCGTTCACGGCCAGGGCCTTCAAAAATGTGGACTTGCCCGAGGCGTTCGAGCCGGTGACGAGGGTGTTCCGCGTCCATGCGCCGTCGTTTGGCACCGCGTTTTCCACCAGCGGATGCACAAGCGCGGCAAAACGCACGCCGCGCTCCGCCTCAAAGGCGGGAAAGCATACCTGCCCGCACGCGCGCAGCGCCGCTACGCCCACCAATGCGTCCAGTTCGCCCACATGGGCGTAGAGCCGGCGCACCTCGCTTGCATGGCGGGCAATCTCCACCCCTGCGCGGCGCAGGCCGACCAGATTGACCAGAAAGGCGATTTTTAAATACTCGCGAATCAACGAGAGCGGGTCGCCGCGGCCATCGTCGGTTTCCCCGCACAGGCGGCTGAAAGCGCGCAGGCCGCGCAGTTTTGCGCACAGGGCGCGCAGCCCCTGCACTTCCGGGGCGATGGCCGCGGCCCCGCTGCGCGCAAGGCGGTTTGCCGCCGCCAATACGGTGGATATATGCGTAACGGCATTGATCTGACGGGCCCAGACCACTTCGGCGCGATAATGCACAATGAGATTGACGCAGAAAGAGAAAACGATTCCCAAAAACAGCGGCGGATAAAACAGCCCGGCCAGCAGGCACAGCACCGGCACGGCGGCCAGCAGCATATAGCCTGGGCCGGGGAAATCCGCCTGTGCATTCCGCAAGAAATCCAAGGCCCCATGGAAGTGGCGGCGGCCGATCATCAGCGCCGCCTGTTGAACGTCCAGGCGCGCCTCCTCGTCGGTGCACAGCGCCTCAGCCAGGGCCATGCGGCGCGCCAGCGTCTCTGCATCCACGCCGGTCTGCCGCAGCATGGCGTAAAGCGCCTCGCTGCCAACCACGCTCGTACTGCGGTCTACGCGGCAAAACACCGCGTCCATGTCCAGGTCCTCCCAGGTGACATCGTCCACCGTATCCTCGGGCGCAACCGTCGCGGCGATGTCGCGCCAGCCGGCGGCCTCGTCGCGCACCAGTTCTTCATCCAGCGTCCTGCCGCCGTCCGTCCGCCCCCAGGCGGCGCGCAAGCCTTCCCGGACGCGCTCGCGGCGGGCCGGGGGCACGAGAATCGCGGCCATGAGCAACGCGGCCAGGGCCACAAACGCGATGATCGCCGTTTCCATGTTACAAAAGCGGAATCATATCCGCTAGCCGGTCAAAGACCAGGTCGGGTTTATTCGGATATTCCGCCAGCATTTGCGGCGTGGTTTCGCCGCTGAGCACCAGAATGGAGAGCATGCCGCTTTTCAGCCCGGTTTCGATATCGGTATAGAGGCGGTCGCCAACCATGGCCATTTGCCCGGCGGAAAGACCGGTGCGCCTGAGCGCGGCTTGCACGATGCCGGTATGGGGCTTGCCGACGACGCGGTCGGCGCGGCGGCCAGTGCTGGCCTCGATAAAGGCCATGATTGCGCCAAGATCGGGCGCAAAGCCGGTTTCCGTGGGGCAGTTAAAGTCCGGATGCGTAGCGATATAGGGAAGCCCGGCACGCACGAAATCGCACACGGCGGTCATCTTTCTGTAATCCAGGGTGGTATCATAGCCGACGACCACGATTTCCGGGTTTTGCATATCCACCGGTACGCCCGCCTCGCGCATTTCCTCAATGAGGAATTCATTGCCCAACACAAAGGCGCGTTTGCCGGGATACATCTCCTTGACCACGGCGGCGGTGGCTTCGCCGGAGGTAAGCACCTTTTCACGCCCAATCGTAAGCCCCATGCGCTTCAGGCGCTGGACGTAAAAGGCGGCATTGTGGGAAGAATTGTTGGTCAGAAACAGGAAATCGCGCCCCGTTTCCTCCACGCGGCGGATGAACTCCAGCGAGCCGGGGATAATTTTCTCCCCCAGATAAAAGGTGCCGTCCATATCCAGCAGGAAGCAGCGCACGTCCTGAATGTTCACGCCTCAACCTCCCCGAAGGAAATCTGCCCGTTTGCAAGGCTTTTCACGGCGGCCAGCGCCTCCACGCGATAGCCCGCCGCGCGCAATTTGCGCATGCCGGGCTGGAAGGCCTTGGCGATCACCGCGCCCACGCCGGCTACGCTGGCCCCGGCCTGCTCGAGCAGGCGGATGCCGCCAAACGCTGCCTCGCCGTTGGCGAGGAAATCGTCGATGAGCAGCACGCGGTCGCCGGGGCGCACGAACTGCGATTTGAGCGTAAGTTGGTAGCTGGAATTTTTGGTGAAGGAAAATACCTCCGTCTGGATGACGCCCTCTTTGAGAATGCTGGAAGTGGATTTTTTGAGGATCACCAGCGGCGTTTGAAGCGCCTGCGCGGTCATCACCGCCGGGGCGATGCCCGAAGCCTCGATGGTGGCCACGCGGGTCACGCCCGCGTCTTTGAACAGGCGGGCAAACTCATTCCCCACCGCGCGCATCAGCTCCGTATCCACCTGATGGTTCAAAAAGGAATCCACCAGCAAAACGTCCTCCGACAGCGCGCGCCCATCGCGCAGTATCCTCTCCTCCAGCAAGCGCATTTGTATCCCGACCTTTCCCAATTACTCCCCTCTATTCTAACGCATCCGCGCGCTTTTTTCAAGGAAGAACGCGCAAAGAAGCGGCCCGCCCCGCAAGAAGGGTGGGCCGCTTGGTTCAGCGCACCGGGCAGACGCCGTTGGCACAATCGGCGGCGCCAATATCCAGTTCGGTTTCTTCGTGCTCGTATTTGGAAATCAGCGAGGGATTGAAGGGACGCATCTTGGCGCAGCGCGCTTCGTATTCCTCTTTGGTGATGGCCTCGTAGGGCAAAAGCTCGTAGAAGCTATCGTCGTAACTCAGGAAGGAAAGCGCCACCACGTCGTCCCAATGCTCCCACACCCAATCCTCCACCGCGTCCCATTCGTTTTCGCGCACGTGGACGGTGATGGAACAGTTGTGATCCACGTAATGCTCCATGAACATCTTGTAGTTTTCAAGCTGCTCGATGGCGGATACGTCGCCCTTGACCTTGCCCGCCGGGGCCTTGACCGGGAATTCCACCACCTTGGTGCGGCAGGTTTCGGCATCCTGCCCCACCTCGGGGAACACCGGGTACCCCAGCTCTTCGCAGACGCGGCAGAGCGGGTCGCTGGCGGAAATGCGGATGCGGCGCACGTAGTATGGCGCGTGGGAGTAGTGGATACCGCTGGACACCGTGGGCAACAGCGAAAGCGTACCCTCCGGCTTGACCGTCGTCATGAGCAGCGGCGTGTTCAGCCCCAGCGCGGCGGCAGCCTTTTCAGCGGCTTCGTGGGCGGCGGCGCGCAGGCGGTCCAGCAACGCGGCCTGCTCCTCGCGGCTCATGCCCACGGCGTTGACCATGTCCTGCCAGCCGGTGAGCGAACAGCCCAACAGGCGGTCGCGTTGCTGCACCTGGTTCCAACGGTGCATTTCCAGTTCGCGGCAGGTCATGCGCAGCCCGGCGCGGGCGCTCAGGCGCTGGGCATCGAGCAGGGCCTTCTCGTCCAGTTCGCCATCCTTGACAAAGGCCATGACGTTGACCGTGGTCAGGTTACACAGGCCGTGGCTGTCCAGCAAAATCTCGCCGCAGGGGTTGCACCCGCAGAAGTTCGGCCGGCGCTTCAGCCCCGCCGCCTCGTTGACCCAGCCCGGTTCGCCGGAATAGCGCATTTGCTGCAAATGCCAGTGTAGCTGCTCGCGCGTAGGCTTGCGGCGGTAAAAGATGGAATTGTTGCTCATCTGGCGATGGGAGATGGCTTTATCGATCTCCCACCGGCCGCCCACCTGGCGGTAGAGGTTGCCCTTGGCGCGGATGCACTCGAGGTCGTCCTGGTCGATCAGGCCGATTTCCGAGGTGCGGCGCACGCCGCCGGACACCACGTTTTCACCGATGATATTGGCGATGTCCAAAAGGTCGATGGGGCGCAGGTTGATGCGCTCGCCGCCGTCGCGCAGCCCCGCCGAGCGAATGACGCGATGGATTTTGTCCAGCATGGTCAGCATGGATTCATAGCCGCTGGCCGTACCGCCGAACACCTTGAGGCGCTCGCCGCGCGGACGGATGGAATCGTATTCCACGATGATGCGGCGGATGCGGGTGTATTCCCGGTTGGTGAGAATCTGGAAATAGTGGTCGATGGCCTGGGCCCAGCCCTCCTTGGAATCGCCGATGGCAAGGGTGGCGGTATCGCCGGAGAAGGTGAGGTTCGTATACTCCAGGCGTTCTTCTTTGGAGCGCGGCGTATAAGCCTTATGGACGATCTGCGTATCGGTGCGGATCTTCGGCAGCTTGGCGGCGTCCTCCTTGAGCACGCGCACGCCCACGCCGCTGCCAATCATCAAAAGGTAGAACAGATCGTGGAAGGCATGGAAATCGTCGATGACCTCAAAGGCGCAGTTGTAATTGGCCATCGGGTATGCTTCGGAAACCGGCGTCGCCCCCACCCACAGCGTGCGGCCGGAAAGGAATTGGCGCAGGTTGAAGATGTTGTCGTAGAGCTTTTCGGCCTCCTCGCGCGAGGTCGGGGCCAGGGAGCAGTTGTACTCCACCGCCCGGCGCACCGTTTCCCACCAGAATTCGCGGCGGTTGAGCGCCGGGATATAGCGCGAATAGGTGCGCGAATACACAAACGAACCCAACTCGCCCATCGGGCTGGGGGCGTGCTTGTAGCGGGAAAGGAATTCGCGGCTGAGCAGCCCGTCCTTCCATTCCACCAGGCCGCGCGTCTTTTCCTTGTCCTTGCGGTAGAGAATGTAGGCTTTCGCCGTGCGGAAATGATTATGCTCAAAGAGCGATTCCTCCACCGCGTCCTGAATGGTTTCGATATCCACCACGCGCTCCTCGCGCGCGCGAAGTTTTTCTTCCACGCCGTCCACCACGGCTTCCACGTTGCCGTCGTGCTCTCCCGCGGCGGCGGCCGCCAGCGTCACCGCGCGCACGATAAACTCGCGGTCATACTCCACAATATTGCCGTTCCGTTTCCTGACCTGCATGGCCTTTGTTCCTCATCTTCCCGCGCCAATGGCGCAAAAAATCGCAATATCTTGTGTTTTTTACACAGATATCGCACAATATGTAGATTATAGCACGCCCAGCGATAGAAGTCAATGAAAAGCGCGTAGGGAAACTGTTAAAGCGGCGGCAAACCTATGCCGCCGCCAGATAGGCGGCAAATTCCTCCTCGCCGCCGTTGAATACGTTCAGGTCGATGTGTTCCTCCTCGCCTGTATACCCCGCCAGCGTCCCCTTGTCCGAATACTGCCAGAACGTCCAATCCCGGTTTGGCAAGGTCAGGCCGGGCCAAAGATACACATCCCGAATCCAGAGGGGATAATCGTCAAACGCGCCCATAAGATACATGCGGTAACTGCGCCATGTGGCATACAGAAGCGGCTTTCGGCCCGTTTCCGCCTCGACTGCCTCCAGCATGGCGCGCAACTCGGCGCGGGTGTCCTCCAAGTCCGGCGGGTTTTCGAAAAACGCGCCGTAGAATTCAAAGTCCACCGCGCAGGGCAGGGCGAATTCCCGCCCCTCCAAGGCCGAGAGCAGGTTTTCCGCCTGCGTTTGGCCGGGGCTTTCAAAGCTGAAGAAGTGATACGCCCCGGCCGGCACCCCTGCCGCCAATGCTTCGCCGGCGTTTTGTGCAAAGCGTTCGTCCACATGGGAACTGCCCTCGGTGGCCTTGATAAAGGCAAAGCGCACGCCCTGCGCGCGCAGGGCTTCCCAGTCGATTTCGCCCTGATAATGGGAAACATCCACGCCCCAGACGGGATAATCGGCGCGCGAAGGCGTGTTGAGGACGAGCACGCCGCGCAGCACCAGCGCCGCAAACACGACGCCCAGCACGCACAGCGCCCCCACGGCGATGAAAAACCGCCGCGTCCGCCGCCGTTTTGTTTCCATACCCATGCGGTCCTAGGCGCGCACCCAGGCGTTTTCCCGCGCCGAGGCCGCCAGACGGTCCATCAGGCATTGCAGGCGCGCCGCCTCCTCCACGGTGTTTTCCGGGCGGCGGCCGTGGTGGATGCAGTTCAGGAAGTCGAAATAGCAGTCGATGTGGGCGCGGTCCCAGCCAATGGCATTTTTGCCCGGCAGGAACTTGCCGCCCGGGGCCGGGTAGCGCGCCGCGCACTCAATATCCACAAAGCCGCGCTCGCCGCCCAGGGGCTTTTCCGGGCGGGACTGGTCAAAGAAGCGCAGGTAATTGGGGCGCATGGTTTCAAAGATGGCCGCGCCGCGCGTGCCGCGAATTTCCAATGTCAGCTCGTCCAGCGCGCCGGTGGCGATCTTGCTGGCTTCCACCGTGCCCAACGCCCCGCCGGGCATGCGCATCGTCATCAGGGCATGGTCCTCAGAAATGGCGGTTTCCACGCCGCCCTCGCGCGTGGGGCGGGAGGGATAGAGCGTGCGGAAGGCGCACAGCACGTCCTGCGGATAACCGGCAATCCAGGTAACCAGATCCAGCGCGTGGCTGCCCAGATCCAGCAGCACGCCGCCCTCCATGCCCTGCTTCCAGCCCATGGGCCGGTCGGGGTCGATGGAGCCGGAGTGCAGGTAGCGCGCCGAAAACTGGGTAATTTCGCCCAGCGCGCCCGCGTCTGCCAGCTCCTTTAAGCGCATGGTGGCCGGGAAATGGCGCAGGTTGAAGGCCACCTTGGTAAACACGCCCGCTCCGCGCGCGGCTTCGGCGATGCGCCGGGCGCTCTCAGCCGTAACGGCCAGGGGCTTATCAATGTAAAGATGTTTTTTCGCCGCCAGCGCGTCCAGCGCCATCTGTTCGTGCTGGGCATTGGGCGTGCACACGCTGACCACGTCGATATCCTCGCGCTCAAGCAGCTCCCGGTAGTCGCACGTCCAGTCCGCGCCCATATCCGCCGCGGCACGGCGCGCCACCGCTTCGCGGCGCGTGCAAACGCAGCGAATCTCGGCGCGGAAGTCCGCGTCCGCGTAAAAAAGCGGCAGCGTGCGCACCGCCAGGGCGTGCGTCTGCCCCATAAACCCCCAACCAATAATGCCTACCCCGTAAGTGCGCATATCCTTATCCTCCCTGCCTGTTTTCCCCGCCCTTGGGTTCCGCATTCATTATACGGCATCCCCCGCGGCCTTGCAAGAGGGCCGGCTTGGAAATTCCGCCGCTTTTCACAGGCAAAATCTTCCGCTTGCCCATTGACATATATATGTTAAAAATGATAAAATTACAGGTAGATATGAGGTTTATGTTGGACGGTTGTTTCGTGTTGAACCGGGCCTGCTGGAATCGAAAGCCGTCTCTGGGAGGAATGTGTATGACGTTGCCTGGCAAGCTATGCGTAGGCATTCTCGAGGAAGACAACCCCCTCAAAAGTTTCTTTCGCTTCAAGCCCCTGCTGATCGCGCAAGAAAGCGGTTATCAGCCCTTTTCCAGCGCGGAGCCGTTCCCCGAAAGCGGCTGCCTGCGCATCGTGCCGGACAAAAACGAATCCGGGCACTTTAAGGCGCGCATGCGGCGCATCGGCCGCTACGCGCTGCTGGATTTGCGCGAGCACCCGGGCGAAAACGACAAAATCCGCCCCAATAAAAATTACCATGCCGATCCCGGCGAAAACAACGCCTATATCGTCTATTCAGACGTAGTGGTAGAGCCTCCGGAGGGCATGCTCTATGAAATCCTCGACCGCGCCGCGCCGGAAGGTTCGGCGCACATGGCCCTGACCATGCCCCTGCCGGGCACACAGCGCGTGCTTTTCCGCGCCGAAGATGGCGGCGTAGCGCCAGCGCTGTGGCGCGTGGCGGCCATGGAGGGCGTAGAAGGCGCCGTGGAGCTTTCCCGCGAGGAATCCCTCATATGCCCCGGCACGGGCGAAGAACAACGCCTGCCCGGATTTGCTGGGGAAGAAACCTGTATCCTTTTGAGCGCGCCGGGCGCATCGCTGCTTGCGGAAGCACCGCAAACCGAGGCCGCCCCGGTTCCGGCCGCCCCGGCTCCGGCAGGAGAACCGCCCGAGGCGCCCGCCCCCGAGCCCGCGCCCATGCCCGAAGTACCCCCGGCCCCGACACGCGAACGGCCCCGCCTCAATGCCCGCGCGCAGGCTATGGCCCTGCAAACCGGCCTGAACCCGCGCCGCAACCGCAGCTTGCAGGAAATTATCGACGATAAGTGGCGGCGTTCGCGCATCGACCAGCTTGGCCATCCCGTGCCCGCAGAGGCCACGGGCATGCCGGCGGAAAACCCGTTGGAGCGCGCCATGGACGCCCTGCGCGCCGCTTGGCGCATCGAAGAAACGCGGCCAAAGCTGACCGAGGCAATTTGCGAACTGGAGGGGCTGGACAGCGCCGTGCGGCAAAGCGCCGCCCAGCGCGCTGACGAGGCGCATGCCCGCCGCCTGAACGAACTGGAAGCCCAACGCCTGCGCCTGCTCAACGAGGTGGGCGCGCTCGAGGCGCGGCGCGCAGACGCGCGCGAGCGGCTTCTGGAAGACGTACGCCGCGAAAACGGTCGCAAACTGGCCGACGGGGAGCGCAAGCTGGAAGCCCTGCAAGCGGAAATCGCCGCCTGCGAGGAACGCGAACGCGGCGCGCGCGCGGCGTTGGCCGAAGCGGAAAACGCCTATGCGGAGGCTGAAAAACGCCTCACCGCCCGGGCGGTGGAATCAAGCGCCCTGCGCTTTTTGCGCGCTCCCGCCGCCAGCGTGCCCACGGATGCCGCGCATCCCAGCGCCGGGGAATTGATTTCCGACGTGCGCACCTATTTCGCCCGCGCCGGCGTGCCGCTTTCGCACGACCTGACCGTAACGCTGCTGGCGGCGCTGACGCTCTCGCCCGTGACCATACTGTGCGGTTCGCCGCTTTCGCCCAAGGGCGATGTGGCGCGCGCGCTGGCCGCGGCGTTGGGGCTGCGCAGCCGTTTCCTGGTGCTCGATCATCCCCGCCGTCAGGAGGCGGCGCTGGAAGCGCTGTTGGCCGATGAAAACAGCCCCGCCCCGGCTATGGTGCTCATTGAGGATTGCAATGCGCCCGTGCGTGAACCGTATATTGAAGAAACGCTTTTGCGCCTGACTTCCGCCTGCACCCCGCCGCATCCGCCGCGGCTGTTGCTCACCGCGCGGGACAGCGGCGCTCCCCTGCCCGCCGGGCTTTTGAACACCGCCTTCGTCATCCGCCTGGAACCGGAGGCCGCAGACACGCCCTGGCACGAGGAACTGGAGCCGCCCGTGGAACCGAAACAGGCCGTATCGCGCGAGGCGCTCGACCAAATCTTCCGTCCGCGCGCCGAAGCGGTG
>DVFZ01000006.1 GCA_018712945.1 Candidatus Pullichristensenella stercorigallinarum
GCCACTTCCACGCGGCGCTGCATGTTGCGCGTCATCAGGTCGGCCGAGGAAATGTAGAGCTTTTGCTCGGAACCGGCGCCGAAGCTGTAAATGCGCGAATGCTCCAGAAAACGGCCCACGATGCTGAACACGCGGATGTTCTCCGTGTGCCCGGGCACGCCTGGCAACAGGCAGCAGATGCCGCGCACCAGCATCAGGATGCGCACGCCCGCGCAGGAGGCCTCGGCGAGCTTGTTGATGACGTCCAGGTCGGTGACGGAATTCACCTTGAGGATGATCTGCCCGTCCTTTCCCTTCTGGATTTCCTCGTCGATCAGCTCCATAATGCGCGATTTCATGCACTTGGGGGCGACCAGCAGGTGCTTATATTCCTCCTCCAGGTTGCCGATGGACATATTGCGGAAAAACTCCGCCGCGTCGCGGCCGATGTTCTGGTCGGCGGTGATGAGGGAAAGGTCGGTATATTGCGCGGCGGTCTTTTCGTTGTAGTTGCCGGTGGCAATCTGGGTGATGTAACGCGGGTTGCCGTGCTCCAGGCGGGTGATGAGGCACACCTTGGAGTGTACCTTGAAGCCCTCGAAACCGTAGATCACCCGGCAGCCGGCGCGCTCCAACCGCTCCGACCAGTCAATGTTGTTCTGCTCGTCAAAGCGGGCGCGCAGCTCAATCAACACCAGCACCTCTTTGCCGTTTTCGGCGGCGGCGCAAAGGAAGTCGATCAATTTGGCATCCTTGGCCAGACGGTAGATGGTGATCTGGATCGAGGTCACGCTTGGATCGTTGGCCGCACGGCGAATCAGGCGCAGAAACGGCTGCATGCTTTCGTAGGGATAGGACAAAAGCACGTCCTGCCCGCGCGGGAAATCAAACAAGCTGTTGCGCACAAGCTGCGGCGTAAAGGGCCGGTAACACAGCACGCGCTGCGCGTCCTCATCCAATTTCTGGCTCAGGCCGTACACATAGCCCATCAGGAACGGCGTGTGGCTTACATAGATTTGTGGCCGGGAAAGGCCGAGCTTTTCCGAGAGCGTGTCAAACAGGAAGCCCTTGAGCGGATGGGCGCACTCCAGGCGCACGGGCGCCAGGCGGTTGCGCTGTTTGACCAGCTTTTTCATCTTTTCGCGGAAATCGCCTGCGGGGGCGAATTCCTCGTCTTCAGGGCTGATATCGGCATTGCGGGTGACGCAGAAGATATTGCGCGAAAGCACCGGATAGGCGGGGAACACCTCCTCGGCATAGCGGCTGACGATTTGCTCGATATGCACATAGCGGATGCCCTCGCCGGGCAGGAACAGCACCATCGGCAACGCCGCGGGCATGGAAATCAGCCCGAGGATGGTGCGCTTTTTCTTTTGCAGTTCCACCGCCACATAGGGCGCTTTGTTGGCCACGAAGGGGAAGGGGTGGTGGTCGTCCACAATCTGCGGCGAGAGCACCGGCAAGATGCAAGAGCGCCAGTAGTCGTAAACGAATACCGCGTCGTCGCCCTCCAATTCGTCCATGCTCATATCGGCAATGCCGTAGTTGCGCAGGGATTTTTCCAGCTCGCGGAAGTAGCGGTCGCGCTTCTTATAGAGCGGCTCCACGGCGTGATAGATTTTTTCAAGTTGCTGCGAGGGCGAAAGGCCGGTCTTGTTGTCGATTTGCGAATCGCCGTCCACAGCCATGTCAAACAGGCTGCCTACGCGCACCATGAAAAACTCGTCGAGGTTGCTGGTGAAAATGGCGATGAATTTGAGCCGTTCGTAAAGCGGAACCTCGTCGGCGCATGCTTCCTCGAGCACGCGCTCGTTGAATTTCAGCCACGAAAGCTCACGGTTCTGCGTATAGGAAAATCCCGCCGTCATGCAAATCCCCCTGGTCTCTCTCTTTGGTTGGCGCGCGGAGCGCAGCTTTATTGTAGCACACGCGCCGCGGCCAAATGTCTTGACGAATCAACACTTTCATGAAGAAAGTTTGACTGAAAAAGCGCGGGGACGCCATGGCGTCCCTTGAAAAACGGGCGGGAAGAATCCCGCCGTTCGCGCGTCAGTCGCCGAAGCTGATGCCGATGAGCTTGGCGTGCTGTACAAGTTGATCGTCCGGCGAAACCACCTTCAGCTTGCCGGCGACTTCGCCCAAGGGCACTTTCTTCACCTTTCCATTGATGATGCCCACCATATAGCCGTACTGCTCCTTCAAAATCAGGTTGGCCGCCTCCGCGCCCAGGCGCGTGGAGAGCACGCGGTCGTAGGGGCAGGGGCTACCGCCGCGCTGCATGTGGCCCGGCACGGTGATGCGAATTTCAATGCCCGTCTTTTTCTCGATTTGCTCGGCCAGCTCGTAAGAAACGGAAGGATACTTGTAATCGCGCATCTTTTCCTTGAAATCCTTCTTGGAAAGCGCCGCGTCCTCCTTGGAAATCGCGCCTTCGGCCACGGCGAGGATGGTAAAGCCCTTGCCCTCGGCGGTGCGGCGGTTGATGGCGTCGATGACCTTGTTGATATCGTAGGGGATTTCGGGGATGAGGATGATGTCCGCGCCGCCGGCAATGCCCGCGTGCAGCGTCAGCCAGCCCACCTTATGCCCCATGATTTCCACCAGGAACACGCGGTTGTGCGAAGCCGCGGTGGTGTGGATGCAGTCGATGGCCTCGGTGGCAATGTCCACCGCGCTCTGGAAGCCGAAGGTCATGTCGGTGCCATAGATGTCGTTATCAATGGTCTTGGGCAGGTGGATGATGTTCAGCCCTTCCTCGCGCAGGAGGTTGGCGGTCTTTTGCGTGCCGTTGCCGCCGAGAATCACCAGGCAATCCAGCCGCAGCTTGTAGTAATTCTGTTTCATGGCCTCCACTTTGTCCAAGCCCTTTTCGTCCGGCACGCGCATCATTTTAAACGGCTGGCGGGAGGTGCCCAGAATTGTGCCGCCCTTGGTGAGAATGCCGGAAAAGTCGCGCGAAGTCAGCATGCGGTAGTCGCCGTAAATCAGGCCCTTATAGCCGTCCATAAAGCCGTAGACTTCCAGCTCCGTCAGGTTGTGGCTCAAGCCCTTCACCACGCCGCGCATGGTGGCGTTGAGCGCCTGGCAGTCGCCGCCGCTGGTCAAAAGTCCAATCCGTTTCATTCGGGGTCACGCTCCTCTCAAGTCTGCGCAAATGTCTTTTCAATATGTATTATTATACGGCATGCCAAAAGAATTCGCAACATAAAAATAACAAATAATGTATTTTTTAACATGAACTATACATAACGTATGGCTCTATCATGGCTTTAGGAGCCATAAGCGCGTTCTTTGCGCGTGGGACAGGTTTTTGGCCAGCGCGCGCACACGCATTGGCCGTCCATGGCCGGGATATATACATTTGGGCTGCAGGCGGATAAGCGCTTCCCAGGAGGCGCAGAAATCCGCCCTGTTTTCCATCCAGATGGTGATTTTATGCAGGCTGGGGACACCGTTCATGGCGGCGTCGCCGCAAAACAGGCTGCCGTCGGGCAGAAGGAGGGAAATGGAGTCCTCCGTATGTCCGGGCGTTTCCAGAATGCGTCCGCCCAGGGCAGTTTCCAACGCTTCCCGGTTTTCCGCCGTGATGGTGACAAATCGTTCTTCCAGCGATGCTTCCAGAGGCGGAAAGCGATGCTCCCCGTGGCCGAGGAGTTTCATAAGGCGGCAGAATCCCAATGCCAAACGGCTCGTACAGCCGCCCGCAAAGGAATTCTGTCCCCGGCGCAGCCCCGCGAGCGCCGCGTTGTGCGCCACTACTTTTGCGCGCGGGGCAGCGCGCAGCGCTTCGTTCAGGAAACCGGCGTGGTCGTCGTGCGCGTGGGTGAGGAATACCCAGGAAATGGCGTGTACGTCGATTCCGGCGCGCCGCAGCCGCTTCATAAAGCGCGGAAACGCGCCCGCATACCCGGTATCGACCAGCACATAGCCGCCCTCGACTGGATAAAGGTAGTTGTTGACAATCCTGTTGCCAGCATTGACGATTTTCATTGTGGAACATCTTCCTTTGCGGTTTGTTTGCATTCGCATCCCAACCAAAAGCGCCCGCCGCGCAAAATGCGGGGCGGGCGCAGGGGAGCGGGCTTATTCCGCCGCTTCCACGGTGAAGGTGGGCACGAAGCCGCGCTCAATGATGAGGTCGTATACCTTCTGGGTGTAGACGCACTCCTCCAGCGCCTTCACAAAGTCGGCCTCTTCATTTTCGGGCTTGACGGCGAACACGTTCACGTAGGACTGGCCAGCCAGACTGTCGGCGGTTTCGGCGTAGGCGGCGTCGGTGTTGGGGTTCAATTCGGCGAGGGCGGCGTTGTTGCCATTGATGACGGCGAAGGCCACGTCTCCGCGCAGGCCGGGAATCAACTCGGCGTTGGCCTCGTAGAACTCAAGGTTCAGGGGGTTGAGCTCGCCGGTGATGTCGTCCGGGGTGACGGTGCTCTCCAGCGTGGTTCCCTCGGGCACGGAAATCAGGCCCGCATCGGCCAGCAGCAGGAAGGCGCGCGTCATGTTGGTGGGGTCGTTCGGCACGGCGATGCTGTCGCCCTCGGCGATTTCGTCCAGCGTGGTCTTGGTGCCGGGGTAGATGCCCATCGGCTCAAAGTGGGTGGGAATCACGGCGGCGAGCTGTTCGCCCTCGGAGACGGAGGCGTTGTAGCCATCCAGATAGGGGATGTGCTGGAAGAAGTTGATCATCACGTCCCCGCCGGCGACGGCCGGGTTCTCGGTAACGTAGTCGGTGACTTCGATCAGCTCCAACTCGTAACCGGCGGCGGCAAGGTCTTCCTCAATCAGGCGGACAATCTCCGCGTGCGGGCTGGGCGTGGCGATGACCGAAAGCGTCTCGGCCATGGCGCAGCCGGTCAGGGCAAGCGCGAGCACGAGCAGGGCGGAAAACAGCTTTTTCATGGGTACTCCTCCTTTGGAATCGGTTGGATATGGTTTGCGGGAAAGCCTTCCCGGAACCGTCAGCGGATGCGGTGGTCGAACTTGCGGGTGAGATAGGAGCCGAGCATGGTGATAATCTGTACCAGAATCACCAGCACGATGCTGGCCGCGTACATCACGTCATACTGGCGCAGGTTGAGGCCGCGCGTGATGGCCAGGGCGCCCAAACCGCCGCCGCCCGCGGCGCTGGCCATGGCGGTGTAGCCGAGAATGGTGGTCATGCAGATGGCAAAGCCGTTGATCAGCGAGGGCATGGCCTCGGGGATGAGCACCTTGCGGATGATTTGCAGCGTGCTTGAGCCCATGGACTGCGCGGCTTCGATGATGCCGTTGTCCACTTCGTTAAAGCTGCCCTCCACCATGCGCGCCACATAGGGGAAGGCGCTCACCGTCAGGGGAAAGATGACCGAAGCGGTGCCGATGGCCCGGCCCATTACCACGCGCGTGACCGGGAAGAGCATGGCCAGCAGGATGATAAAGGGAATCGAGCGCAGGAAATTGACGATTGCGCCCGCCACCGCGTTAAAGGTGGGCATGGGGCGGATGCCGCCGCGCCGGGTGATGACCAGCAAAACCCCCAGCGGCAGGCCGATGATGTAGCTGATGATGGTCGAAGGCAGCGTCATTTGCAGCGTTTCCGCCAGCGCTTCCCAGATTTGGTTCCAGTTCATTGCGGCCACACCTCCTTGACGGTCAGACCCTTGCTGGTCAAAAATTCCACAATCTTGCGCCGCGCCGCGTCGTCCTGCGGCATTTCGATGAGCATCTGGCCGTAGGGCTTGTCGTTGAGGCGGCGGATATTGGCGGAGAGTATGTTCACGTCCACATCGCAGGCGCGCACCAGGTCGGCGATGACGGGCTGGTTTTCCATGCCGCCGTCAAACACGATGCGCAGCGCCGGCACCGGCGGGCGGTCCTCGTCCTCGTTTTCGGGCAAAATGCCGAACAGACGCTTGCCTGCCGCCGAACGGGTATGTACGAATACTTCATCCACGCTGCCCTCTTCGGCGATGTGGCCGCCGTCGAGAATGGCCACGCGCGTGCAGATTTGGCGGATGACGGCCATTTCGTGGGTGATGATGACCACGGTGATGCCCAGGCGCTCGTTGATGTCTTTGAGCAGGGAGAGTATGGCCTGGGTGGTCATCGGGTCGAGGGCGCTGGTGGCCTCGTCGCACAGGAGCACTTCCGGGTCGCTGGCCAGGGCGCGGGCGATGGCCACGCGCTGCTTCTGTCCGCCCGAAAGCTGGGCCGGATAGGCCTCTGCCTTGTCCTCCAGGCCGACGATTTTCAAAAGCTCCATCACGCGGGCGTTGGCCTGCGCCTTGGGTACGCCGGCAATTTCCAACGGGTAGCGCACGTTGCGCGCCACGGTTTTTTGCATCAGCAGGTTGAACTGCTGGAAAATCATGCTCACGCGGCGGCGCATGCGGATGAGCTCCTTGCCCTTGAGGGCGAGTATGTTTTCGCCGTCGATGAGGATTTGGCCGTCCGTGGGCGAATCGAGGCGGTTGATGCAGCGAATCAGCGTGGATTTGCCCGCGCCGCTCATGCCGATGATGCCGTAAATTTCGCCCTTTTCAATCTTCAGGCTCACGCCGCCCAGGGCCACGACTTCGCCGCCTGGCACGGGATAGACCTTTTTAAGGTCTCGCAATTCAATCAGCGGTTGTGCCACTTCCAAGCCATCCTTTCCCGGTTGCAATACAAAAGCCGCTCCGCATGATTGCGAAGCGGCAGAGATCCACGATTCCTCACGAATATCCGGCAACACAAATCACACGCGAAGGCAGCCTGCGCGCATGGACATTCGCATGGCAAACTGCTTCATCGCGCAACCCTCCTTCGTGTAAATGCCGTTTTATCGGAAAGATTGTGCATATTATAGCGCTTCCGGGGCAAAAAGTCAACCGTTTCCGGCGGAAGTGAGGCGCGTTTGCAGCAATTTAATGAAAGGATTACATTTACGGGCGGCAAATGCCGGTATTTTTGCCGCCCGCGTCTTCACAGGCTCCGCGCCGCCTGGGAAGCGCGCCTGCGCAGGTCGGCAAAGGTGCCGATGCCCTCGGGGTCGCGGCTGATGATGCAGCGCACGTCCGCGGGCAGGGCAAGATAATACTCCAGCGCCTGCGCGTCGCTTTCCAGAAGCACGGTAAGATTGGCTTTCTCCATATGCGTCACCTCGTTTTCAGTATGCCCGGCGCGCGGCGCTTTTGCGGCGGAAAAAAATCCCTTCGCCGTTAGGCGAAGGGATGGACGAAGCTGTCAGGCCATCTTTGCCTCGTAACCCGCCTCCTTGACGGCGCTCACGAGCGCTTCGTCGGAGACTGCGCCTTCATACTTGACCACGGCGCGCTTGTTTTCCACGTCGGCTTCGGCGGCGGTGACGCCGGGAACGCCCAGCAGCGCCTTTTCCACGTGCGCCTTGCAATGCGCGCACATCATGCCTTCTACATGCAATACCTTTTCCATTTGCTCATTTCCTTTCTCAATGCTTTTTTCGGGCGCATCGCCCGGGATATCCTTGCCGGCGTCCATGGCCGGGGCAGGCGTGTCGGTTGCGCCGCTTTCATGGCGCTTGAACAGGCGCAGGCGCAGGGCGTTGGTGACCACGCAGACGGAGCTTAAACTCATCGCCGCCGAGCCGATCATCGGGCTTAGGCGGATGCCGAAGGCCGGGAACAGCGCGCCCGCGGCTACCGGGATGCCGAGGATGTTGTAGAAGAACGCCCAGAACAGGTTCATGTGGATGTTGCGGATGGTGGCGCGGCTCAGATCGATGGCCGTGGCCGCGTCTTCCAGCGAATCCTTCATCAGCACCACGTCGGCGGAGTCGATGGCAATGTCCGTGCCCGCGCCGATGGCGATGCCGATGTCGGCGCGCATCAGCGCCGGGGCGTCGTTTACGCCATCGCCGACCATGGCGACCTTGTGCCCCTGCTCCTGCAGGCGGCGGATGACGGCTTCCTTTTCCGTGGGCAGCACGTCGGCGATGGCTTCGCCGATGTCAAGCTGTTTGCGGATGGCCTCGGCGGTCTTGCGGTTGTCGCCGGTGAGCATGACCACGTTCAGCCCCATCTCGCGGAAGCGGCGGATGGCGGCGCGGCTGGTTTCGCGCACGGTGTCGGCCACGGCGATGACGCCGAGGATGACCCCGTCGCGGGAGAACAGCAGCGGCGTCTTGCCCTCGTTTGCCAGGCGCTCCATGTGCGCCTGCGCCGGGGCTGTGTCCAGCCCGCTTTCGGTGAGGAAGGCGGCGTTGCCCGCCAGGTATTCGCGTCCGCCCAGCACGGCGCGCACGCCGCGTCCGGAGGTGGCGGAAAATTCCTCGGCCCTGGGAATGGACAGCCCTTCGGCGCGGGCCTTTTCCACCACGGCCTCGGCCAGCGGGTGTTCGCTGCCCGTCTCCACCGCGGCGGCTTCGGCAAGGAAGGCGCTTTCCGTCAGGCCCTTTTCCAGCACGACCACGTCCGTTACCGAGGGATGGCCGGAAGTGATGGTGCCGGTCTTGTCCAATACGATGGTATCGACGTTGTGCAGATTCTCCAGCGCCTCGGCGCTCTTGATGAGTATGCCGAACTCGGCGGCCTTGCCCGTGCCCACCATGATGGCCACCGGCGTGGCCAGACCCAGCGCGCAGGGGCAGGAAATCACCAGCACGGAAATGGCGTTGGAGAGCGCGAACTCAAACCCGTATCCCGCAATCATCCAGACGATGGCCGTAATCACGGCGATGACCATGACCACCGGCACGAACACGCCGCTTACTTTGTCGGCAAGGCGGGCGATGGGGGCCTTGGAAGAACCGGCCTCGTCCACCAGGCGAATGATTTGCGCAAGCGTGGTATCGTTGCCCACGCGCGAGGCGCGGAAGCGGAAGGAGCCGTTTTTGTTGATGGTGGCGGAAATCACGGAATCGCCGGCGCGCTTTTCCACCGGGATGCTCTCGCCGGTGATGGCCGCCTGGTCGACAAAGCCGAAGCCGTCGATGACCTCGCCGTCCACGGGGATGCTCTCGCCGGGGCGGATGACCACGATGTCGCCAGCGACGACCTGCTCGGCGGGCACGGTCACTTCCTCGCCGCCGCGCACCACCACGGCGGTCTTGGGCGCAAGGTCGATCAGCTTGCCCAGCGCGTCCGAGGTTTTCGATTTGGAGCGCGCTTCCAGGAATTTGCCCACGGTCACCAGCGTCAGAATCATCGCCGCGGATTCAAAGTAGAGCGCGTGCGCGTATTCGTGCACCACCGCCATATCGCCGTGGCCGAAGCCGTAGGCCATGCGGTACATGGCGAAAATGCCGTACAGAAGCGACGCCCCGGAGCCGACCGCCACCAGAGAATCCATGTTCGGCGCGCGGTGTACGAGCGCCTTAAAGCCCGACTGGTAAAAGTGGCGGTTGATGAGGATTACCGGCACGGTGAGAATAAGCTGGGTCAGCGCCGAAATCAGGGCGTTTTCCGTGCCCGTCAGGAAAGAGGGCATCGGCAGGCCCATCATACCGCCCATGGCCACGTACATCAGCGGAACCAACAAAATGATGGAAGAAATCAGCCGCCGCTTCATCGCCGTCTGTCCATCCTCGGCACGCTGTTTGCGCTCCTGCCATTCGCTGCGGAAGCTGGACGCTTCCGGATTGCCCGCGGCCTGCGCCGGGGCCTCGGCGTCGCTGGCCCCGTAGCCGATTTCTTCCACCGCCGCGCAGATGGCGGGGGCGGAGAGCGCGTTTTCATCGTATTCGACCGTCATGCGGCCGGAGAGCAGGTTGACGTCCACATCCTTCACGCCGTCGAGCTTTTTCACCCGCCGCGTGACGTTGGCCTGGCAGGCCGCGCACGTCATGCCCGTGACGTTGAATTTCTGGGTTTTCACAGTATGCCTCCTATTTCAGCCTTTTAACAAGCTCAATTGCTTCATCCACAATGGCGGTGTTGCCCTTCTGGATCTCCTCGACCACACAGCTTTCCATGTGATCCTGCAAAACGATGTAGCCCAGCGCCTGCAAGGCGCTTTCCACCGCTGCGATTTGCAGGAGGATATCGCCGCAGTAGCGGTCCTCTTCCACCATCTTCCGAATGCCGCCGAGTTGGCCAATCATGCGGCTCAAGCGGTTCACCAGGTTCTTTTTCGTCTGTTCGTCGCGCGGCGTATGTTTGTGGCGGCAGCAAGGCTGCTGTTGCTCCTGCATGGTCAATTCCTCCTTATACCCTCATCCGGTATCTTTCTCACGCACCCATTATATACCCTTTAGGGGTATTCGTCAATCGCCTGAAAAAACTTTTAACGGTTTTGCGGGCGCAAACATGCGACCGCCTGTGGCCGTAAACCGTCCACTTGTCGAAAAACGCTGGAAACGGCGCTTCCAGTCGTATATAATGATGGCGATGAGAGGGGGAAAGGCCATGAAGGTGGATGTACGCATCGACCCGGCGTGCGCCGAAACCACCGTAACGGTGACGGCGCCGCGCATGACCGATGAAATCGAAGCCCTGTTGCGCCTGCTTGCGCAAAAGCCGGAGGCGAAGCTGCCCGGCTTTCGCAACGGCGAGGCCGAGCGCCTCGACCCGGCGGACATATTGCGCGTTTACGCCGGGGGCGGCAAGGTCTACGCGGTGACGGAGCGGGGCGAGTTCGAGTTGCGCATGCGGCTGTACGAAGCAGAGCGGCGGTTGGAGGGGGGCTCCTTTGCGCGCATCTCTAACGCCGAAATCGTCAACCTCGACCGCGTGCAGGCCTTTGACCTGCGGCTTTCCGGCACGATTCTGGTGCGCTTTTGCGATGGCACGGTCACTTACGCCTCGCGCCGGTATGTGGCGGCGCTCAAAAAGATTCTGGGGATTAGAGGGAAAGGGAAATGAAAAAGAAGCTGCTTTTGCTCTGTGGCGTTGGCGCGGCGCTTGGCGTGACGCTCAACCTGCTGATTACGATTCTGATTTCGCTCACCGTAGGCGACGGGCGGTTCTATGCGGTCGTGCCGGAACTGATCGCCGATTGCGGCGGCGAGCTGAACGCGGTGATTTTGCAAACGGCACTTTCCATGCTCTACGGCGCGGCCTGGGCGGGCGCGGCGCTGATTTGGAAACAGGAACAATGGAGCCTGACCCGCCAGACCGTCACGCATCTGCTCGTCTGCTCCCTGGCCACCTTCCCCGTGGCCTGGCTGTGCCGCTGGATGCGCCATGACGCGGCGGGCGCGGCCCTGTATTTCGGCATTTTCTTCGCCATTTACGCGTTGATCTGGCTGGGGCAATATTTGGGCATTCGCCGCCGCGTGCGGGAGATGAACCGGGAAATCGGCGCACGGCGCTCTCAGGAGAACACATAGCCTGCTGTTTTTCAGGCATGTGCTTTATTTAATTTGCAAAATTTATATAAAATGCCATATTTTTGTGACGGACGTTACTGACAAAGCTCCTTTCGCTTCCTATACTTGTAAATAGGGCCTGGCATGCTGGCTGCGGAATGGTAACTGCGTCCATGGGAATGGAGCCTTTTTACAGGCTTTTGTCTGCATGGGTTCAGGATGGAAAAGGAGAAGACGAAAGGAGCATCGGTCTGTCTATGAAGAAAATTTCTGCGGTAATTTTGGCGCTCATGCTTGCCCTTTCCGCGCTGCCGGCGCTGGCAAGCGAATCCGATGAGGTTTACAAAGTCATTTTCGATACCGACATGCTGGAAATGCACGACGATGTCAAATGTATGCTCATGTTGCTCAATTCCGATAAGATCGACGTATTGGGCGTGACGACCAGCCCCGGCAATTCCCACACAGAGGAAGGCATGGCCTATACGCTGCGCATGTTGGAACTGTTTGGCTACGATGAAGTGCCCGTATATCCCGGCGCGGGCGTTCCGCTGGTTCATGCCTTTGACCGCTACGAAAACGCCGAGGCCTTTAGGGCGCTTTACGGGGGTTTCCCCTACGGTATTTTCGCGCGGGAAAAGCCGGAATCCTATCTGGAGCTTGCGGAAGAACCTTCCATCGGCTATCCGGAATACCTCGAGCCTCAGGACATGAACGCCGTGGAATTCATCGCCAAGACCGTCAAGGAGAATCCCGGTGAAATTACGCTGATCGTCGTGGGAGCCTGTACCAATGTCGCCCTGGCGATCCGCACATATCCGGAGATCATCCCCCTGGTCAAGCAGGTGATTTACATGGGCGGCGCTTTCGATGTTCCCGGCAATATGACGCCTGTTGCGGAATGCAATTTCTGGATGGATCCGGAAGCGGCAAAAATCTGTCTGAACGCGCCCTTTGCCCGTCAGGTCGTTGTGCCATTGGACGCTTGCATGAGCGCCTTTGTCGATAAGGCATTTTATGATAAGATGTGCGCCGCTCCCAAAACGCCGTTTTTGGAAATGTATGAGGAACTGGAAGTGCAGTATTATCAGGATGAAGACGATAAATCCCCTGTTTTTGACGAGATCACCGCGGCCCTGCTGATCAATCCGGAAGTGGTCACGCGGATGGAAAAACGGTATGTAGATGTGGACATCACCTATGGCGAGACTTACGGAAAATCCCTGGGCTATGCGGAGAGCAGCATCGTGCCCGCGGGCCTTCAGGAAGTCGAGATCGTCATGGAGGTGGATGAGGAGCTCCTCTGGTCGATCATGTATGAATACCTGACCAAATAAAACGCTCTACCAGCAACGCAGCCGTCCGGCATATCAACTGCCGGACGGCTGAATTTCATTCACTTCCGTGTATCAGGCGGGAAACGCGCGTTGAAAAGCCTCGCATTCAGTCCCCATTTCTGCGCACCACGGCGGAGATGGCCGCGAAAACCAGCGCCGCCGCCGGCCAGATCACCCATGTAAAGTGCCATCCGCCACTTAAAAAGCTCCACAGAAGGTAAGCGGCGGTGACGATAGGCCAGTATACGCCGCCCACGCGCTCCATGCGCCGCTCGTCCTCGATGACTTCGGCGCGGAAGTCGCCCTCGCGCAGCAGGCGGTCGAAGCTGCCCTTGACAATGCAGACGCGCACAATCAGATATACGCCCAGCCCTGCCAGCGCCAGAAGCAGCGCCAGGAGCATGGGCAGCACATATTCCGGAACCCCCATGGCGCCCGCCACGATCAAAGGAGCCGCCGAGAGGATGCACAGCGTCACGCCCAGCACGATGCAGCGCGTAAACACCGGCTCGTAGGCCGCCCAATGTTCCCGCACTACGCCCGCCACGCCGTATTCCAGCTCGAACGCGCCCGCATCCAGATGGCCATAGGATTTCATGCGCATGCCGCTGAGGATAAATGTCGCTACCGCCACGGCCGCCAGCAAGAGCAGCGCCATCATGCCCACGCCTGCGGCCGTGCCCTCGGATACGGCCAGCCATGGGTTCGGCTCGGTCAGGCCGCCCAGCAGGATCAACAATACCGGCGAGAGGATGCAAAGCAATACGCCCCGGGCAATCTGCCGGGCCTGAACGCGCTTGTCGCGCAGAAAGGCGTTGGCTTCCTCCAGAGAAACGCGGCGCGTGCCATCGCCATCATCCTCGCGGATGAATTCCACGTCCTCCATGTCGTCTTTCAGCAGGTAGTCGGTGGACACGCCGAAGATGCGGGAAAGCTCCAGAATCTTGTTGATGTCCGGGATGCTGGCGGCGCTTTCCCATTTGGAAACCGACTGGCGCGACACGCCCGCCTTTTCCGCCAGCTCCTCCTGCGACCAGCCGTTCTTCCTGCGCAGGTTCAGTACCTTTTCCGCGAAGATCATTTTTTCAACCCCTCATGATGTTTTCCGGCCATGCCGCGCGGCCCTGGCCACGGGCTTATCATAGCAAAAAACGCGGTTGCAGGCCAGCAACTGGGCTTGACAATTGCGCGCGCGGCGGTTGCAAATGCTGATTTTGGGCTTTCCGCAGCGAATTTTCCCTCACAGCATAACCCGTGCCCCCTGCGAAAGTCAACCACTGTTTTGTTATGCGCGAAAGAGAAAATCTTGCGCCGCGCCGTGGGATGATCTATAATGATCGTAGCCCGCTTCGGCGCGGGACGTATATGCAAGATGGGAGAGGCCATGAAAAACTATCTTTATGTTTCCACCAGCGGCGATGGCTGGACGAACCTGGGTACAGACGAGTGGTTTCTGGAGCACGTTGGTCCGGACGATTTGGCGCTGTACTTTTATATCAACGAAAATGCCGTCATCATCGGCCGCAACCAGAACCCCTGGGCCGAATGCGACTTAAACGCCATGGAACGCGACAAGGTGCAGCTCGTGCGCCGCATCACTGGCGGCGGCGCGGTGTACCACGACCGGGGCAACCTCAATTTTTCCTTCATCGCCGGTGTAAACCGTTACGAGCAGGACAGGCAATTCCGCCTGATTCTCAACGCCGTGCGCGCGCTGGGCATCCCCTGCGAATTCACTGGCCGCAATGATCTGGTCGCCGGTGGCCGCAAGTTTTCCGGCAACGCCTTTTGTATGCGCAGTAAGGTCAAACAGCACCATGGCACGCTGCTGGTCAGCGCCGATCTGGGCAAGTTGCAAAATTACCTGCGCGTCGATCCCCGCAAATTGCGCTCCAAAGGCACCAAGTCCGTGCGCGCCCGGGTATGCAACCTTTCCGAATTCGTTCCCGGCCTGCGCGTGGAAACGCTGCTCGAAGCGCTCAAGCAAGCTTACGCAAAAGACTACGGAAGCTATGAAGCGCTTGAACATGACGCGCTGCCCTGGCCGGAAATTCAGCCCTACATACAGAAACACGCCTCCTGGGAATGGCGTCTGGGCGAAACGCCGCAGTTTGATTTGGAAATTGAAAACCGCTTCCCTTGGGGAAATGTGCAAATGCTTTTCAACCTGCGCCACACCCGCGTGGAGGATTTGCGGGTATACACCGACGCGCTGGATACGGAATTGTCCGCGGAGATTCGTGGCCTGTTGCTGGGCTGCCGTTTTGGTTCCGCACCCATGGCGGACGCGCTCGCTGCTTCGCCCAGCGCGCAGGTGCGCGAGGTGGGCGAATTTGTGCGTGCACAGAATTTGTAAACGCATGAAAAGGAAGGACAGGACATGAAAATCTGTGTGCTCAACGGCTCGCCCCGGGGACAATACAGCGTCACGCTGCAAACTTCGCTCTATTTGCAAAAGCGCTACCCGCAGCACAACTTTAATTTTGTGGAAGTTGGCGCGCGCATTGGCACGCTGGAAAAGGATTTGTCCGGGGCCGTGGCGGCTATGCAGGCGGCGGAGCTAATTGTGTTTTCCTATCCGGTCTATACGTTCATCGCCCCTAGCCAGCTGCATCGCTTCATTGCGGCGCTGAAGGCTGCGCGCGTCGGTCTGCGCGGCAAATTCGCCACCCAGATCACCACATCCAAACACTTTTATGATATCACCGCCCACCGCTATATCGAGGACAACTGCCGGGATCTGGGCATGCGTGTGATTCACGGCCTGTCCGCAGACATGGAAGACCTGCTCTCCGAAAAGGGGCAGCGCGCGGCGGAGCGCTTTTTGGAATATGCCGTGTGGTGCGTCCAAAGCGGCGTGTGCGAGCCGGATACAGCTCCGGACGGCGCGGCGGCGTGCCTCTATAAACGGTCGCTTCAACAGGTCGAAAAGCGGGCGGGCAAGGATGTCGTGGTCGTGGCCGACCTGCGTGCCGGGGATACAAGCCTGAAAAACATGATCGACGATTTCCTCGCCGCCTGTCCCTGGCAGGCGCGTCTGGTGAACATTGCCGAATATCCGTTCAAGGGCGGCTGCCTTGGCTGCTTCCACTGCGCGGGCGACGGCAAATGCGTCTGGCAGGACGGCTTCGATACCTTCTTGCGCACGCAGATACAGTCCGCCGATGCCATCGTTTACGCCTTCACTATCCGCGACCACTCCATGGGGCCGCTTTTCAAGATGTTCGATGACCGCCAGTTCTGCAACGGCCACCGCACTGTGACCGAGGGAAGCCCCATGGCCTACATCGTAAACGGCGATTACGCCATCGAGGAAAACCTGCGCATGATCATTGAGGCGCGCGCCCAGGTGGGCGGCAATTTCCTTGCCGGCGTGGGCTATGACGCACCGACGCTGCAGGCGGCGCTCAAGCGCCTCGAATACGCCTTGGAAACCGGCTATGTCCAGCCGCGTAATTTCTACGGCGTGGGCGGCATGAAGATTTTCCGTGACCTGATCTGGCTGATGCGCGGCTTGATGAAGGCAGATCATGAGTTCTACAAGACGCATGGCGTGTACGACTTTCCCCAGAAGCAGCGGGGAAAGATGCTGAAAATGTGCCTCCTGGGCGCGCTGGTGCGCAATCCGCAGGTGCGCGCAAAGATGGGCAACAAAATGAACGAGGGCATGGTCGCGCCCTACCGCAAGGTGCTGGACGCGGCAAGACCCAAAGAAGAAACCGCCTCCGCGTGAATGCAGGGCGGTGGGAGCGGATTTGGGAAACGGCTGATCACAGGGCGCGCTTGAGCTGGGCGGTTTTGTAGCTGTTGAGCACCGTGGCGGCCTCGATTTTGTCCAGCCGCTCTCGAACGGCGCCAATTTTCGCGCGCGTCTCGGCAATGGATTGATAAGCCTTTTGCGAAATTTCAAACGTGACTTCCACAGGATCGCGCGTCTTGTCCAATCCTTTTTCCATGGCGTAGAAGCGTTCGTTTACATGAGCCTCCAGCGTGTCGATTCGCGCGGCGTTGGAGCCAATATCCGCCTTTAAAAAATGCAGGGCATATCCTCCCGCATCAATCCAATCGGACTTCCTCTCTGTTTTATCACATCCGCATGCACCGGTCAAGGCAGGCGCGCTTCGTTGACGGTTCCGGGAGCGCGTACTATAATGCCCCTGTCGGGCCGGGGTGGAAAAACACAGTCCGGTTGCTAGTCCGGGCGCAGTTTTACCGTCAGTAACCCTCCCTCCTGTGGGTTGTCCGCCGCCTCAATCGCGGCCCGGCGGACAGGAGGCGTGTAACCATGAGCGTTACACTGACGGTCTTCTTTGACGAACCCTTCTGGGCGGAGCTGTTCGAGCGTCGCGACGAGGGGAAAGTGCGCGCCTGTAAAGTGATGGTGCTGGACGCGAGATACCACAACGCATGGATAGCGCATCTGCTGGAGAGGGATGGTATACAACGGGTGACCGGATACCGGCGGCACACGTACAAAGGGGAGCACTATGGGAAGTACCGCTTCCGCTATGACCCGAAAAGCGACGAATACATCTACCCAGAGAAACAACGGCCACCTGGAAGACCACGACGCGCGAAGGGTACCGGCAATATTGCTGCGAAGACAAGACGTGCAAGGGGTGTGCAAGGCGAGGGGAATGCTTTGGGGCGAGTATGAGCCGAAAGGTGGTGGAGAGGCATGTGTGGCAGGGAGCGCTGGACAGAGCCATTGGCTTTACGAAAACGCATCGTGGCAAGAGGATTTACAGCTGGCGGAAAGAAACGATTGAACGCTCCTTCGCGGAGGCCAAAGAGAACCATGGCCTGCGCTATGCGCGTATGCTCGGGATTGCGAACATGCGGGATGCTTCCTGACCGCGGCTGTGCAAAACATCAAGAGGCTGGTAGCCTCTTTACGGCGTGCATTCCTGTATCTTATCCCCTGCATTTACACACAAATGCAGGGGTTTGTCAATGGTCTGGGCCGTCCGCCATATAGCGGACGGCCCAGAGCGCTGACAAAGCCTGCAAACGCAAAAATTGCCCCGATAAAAGAGGAAGTGGAGGCAATTTTTGCTTCCTGCGTCAGCTGCACTTGCAGCCTGCGGTCACTTACGTCCATGTAAGCTCCCTTGGCTGCAAGTTTGCTTCCTTGTCTTGCAGGCTTTCTCATCGCTCTGGCAGTCTGTTGACTTTGTCAACATCCTGGG
>DVFZ01000025.1 GCA_018712945.1 Candidatus Pullichristensenella stercorigallinarum
AAACGCAACAAAGAACCCCTGCCCTCTACTCGTGGGGCAGGGGTTCGCCGCTCATGAGCGTCAGCTCTGGCCGTCGACACTGTCGACACTGTCGGCACTGTCCTCCTCGGCCTCGGCGCGGGCTACGCAAACGACGCGGCTGCTTTCCTGTACGCGCATCAGGCGCACGCCCTGCGTGTTGCGGCCCTGGACGGAAATGGAACTGACCGGGGTGCGGATGACGGTGCCATCGTCGGTGATGATGAGGATGTCTTCCTCCTCGTGCACCAGCAGCTGACCCGCCAGCGCGCCGGTCTTGTCGGTGAGGTTCATGGCCTTGATGCCCTTGCCGCCGCGGCCCTGCAAGCGGTATTCGTCGATTTCAGTGCGCTTGCCGTAGCCGTTTTCGGTGATGGAAAGCACCTGCGCGCCTTCCTCCACCACGGACATATCCACTACCTCGTCGCCTTCTTCCAGCTCGATGGACTTGACGCCCATGGCGGCGCGGCCAATGGGCCGCATCTCGCTTTCACTGAAGCGGATGGCCATGCCCTGCTTGGTGCCCAGCAGCACGTCGCGGCTGCCGTCGGTGTGCGCCACGCCGATTAAGTCGTCGTCCTCGCGCAGCACAATGGCAATCAGGCCCGTGGAGCGCAGGTTGGAAAACTCGGTGGTCTCCGTGCGCTTGATCAGGCCCTTGCGCGTGGCCATGACCAGATAGTGCCCCTCCTGCCGTTCTTCGGACACGGGCAGCATGGCGCGCACCTTTTCGCCGCCGTCCAGTTTCAGCAGGTTGACAATCGCCGTGCCGCGCGCAGTGCGCCCGGCCTCGGGAATTTCGTAGCAGTTCAGGCGGTACACGCGGCCGCGGTCGGTGAAGAACAAAAGCGGGTCATGCGTGGAGGTGACGTACATCTGCTCCACAAAGTCCTCTTCGCGCGTGGTCGCGCCGACCACGCCCTTGCCGCCGCGCTTCTGGGCGCGGTAGGTGTCCTTGGGCAGACGCTTGACGTAGCCGTAGTGCGTCAGCGTCACCACCATGTCTTCCTCCTGGATGAGGTCGAGCATGTCGATTTCGCCGTCCAGCGAGGAAATCTCCGTGCGCCGCTCGTCGGCAAAGCGCGCCTTGACCTCCAGAAGCTCGTCTTTGATGACGCCCAACAGCAACCCTTCGTCGGCGAGGATCTGCTTGTAGTACGCAATCTGCTTTTGCAGCTCGGCGTGCTCCTGCTCGGTCTTTTCGCGCTCCAAACCGGTCAGTTTGGCAAGGCGCATGTCCAGAATCGCCTGGGCCTGCCGCTCGGAAAGGCCAAAGCGCTCCATCAGGCCGGCCTTGGCTTCCTGCTGCGTGCGCGAGGCGCGAAGCAGGGCGACGATTTCGTCGATATGGTCCAAGGCGATGAGCAACCCTTCAAGGATATGGCACCGCGCCTCGGCCTTGTCCAGATCGTACTGCGTGCGCCGGGTGACCACGTCGCGCTGATGGTCGAGGTAATGGCGGATGATCTGGTGCAAAGAGAGCGTGCGCGGCTCGCCATCCACCAGGGCGATCATGATCGCGCCAAAGGTGTCCTGCAACTGCGTGTGCTTGTAGAGGTAATTGAGCACCACGTTGGCGTTGACGTCGCGCTTTAATTCAATGACGATGCGCATGCCCTCGCGGTCGGACTCGTCGCGCACGTCGGAAATGCCCTCCACGCGCTTTTCGTGCACCAGCTCGGCAATCTTTTCGATGAGCTTGGCCTTGTTGACCATGTAGGGGATTTCGGTGACGACGATGCGCTGGCGGTTGCCGCTCATCTCCTCGATTTCGCTCTTGGCGCGCACCACGATGCGGCCGCGGCCCTCGTGATAGGCGTCGTAGATGCCGCGCCTGCCGAGGATGACGCCGCCGGTAGGGAAGTCCGGCCCCTTGATGACGGTCATCAAATCGTCGGTGGTGCAATCGGAGTTGTCGATCATCATCACCACGCCGTCAATGGCCTCGCCTAGATTGTGCGGGGGGATGTTGGTGGCCATGCCCACGGCGATGCCCTGCGAGCCGTTTACAAGCAGGTTCGGAAAGCGCGCGGGCAGCACGGCGGGCTGCATGAGGGTTTCATCGAAGTTGGGGTAAAAGTCCACGGTCTCCTTTTCGAGATCGCGCACCATTTCCATGGACAGCTTGGAAAGCCGCGCCTCGGTGTAACGCATGGCGGCGGCGCCGTCGCCGTCCACCGAGCCGAAATTGCCCTGGCCCTCCACCAGCGTATAGCGGGTGGAGAAATCCTGCGCCAGGCGCACCATGGCGTCGTACACGGATCTGTCGCCATGGGGGTGGTATTTACCCATGCAATCGCCGACGATGCGGGCGCTTTTGCGGTAGGGCTTATCCGGGGTGACGCCCAGCTCCATCATCGAATAGAGGATGCGCCGGTGCACGGGCTTCAAGCCGTCGCGCACATCGGGCAGGGCGCGGCTGACGATGACCGCCATGGCGTAGGCCATGAACGATTTTTTCAGGTCTTCCTCGATATCAATCGGCGTAAGCGCGCCGATGTTATATTGATCTTCCGACACAGCTCGCGCTCCTTTCTAAATATCCAGATCGGCAACCAGCTTGCAGTTTTCCTCAATGAACTCGCGCCGCGGCTCTACCTGGTCGCCCATCAGCAGGGTGAACATCTCGTCGGCGGCAATGGCGTCTTTCAGGGTGACGCGGAACATGCTGCGGGTTTCGGGGTTCATGGTGGTTTCCCAAAGCTGCTCGGGGTTCATCTCGCCCAGGCCCTTGTAGCGCTGAATGTTGGGCTTGACATCGCGGCCCAGCTCATTAAGCAGCGCCTGGAGCTGCTCGTCGGTATAGACGTATTTCTCCATCTTGCCGCGCGTCACCTTGTAAAGCGGCGGCCGGGCGGCGTAGACGTAGCCCTCCTCGATGAGTTTGGGCATGAAGCGGTAGAAGAAGGTCAAAAGCAGTATGCGGATGTGGCTGCCGTCCACGTCCGCGTCCGTCATACAGACGATGCGGTGATAGCGCAGCTTGGTTTCGTCGAATTCCTCGCCAAAACCCGCGCCAAAGGCGGTGATCATGGCCTTGATTTCGGCGTTGGCCAGCACCTTGTCCATGCGCGTCTTTTCCACGTTCAAAATCTTGCCGCGCAGGGGCAGGATGGCCTGGAAGTGCCGGTCGCGCCCGCTCTTGGCAGAGCCGCCGGCGCTGTCGCCCTCGACCAGGAAAATTTCGCACTTGGCCGGGTCGCGCTCGGAGCAGTCGGCCAGCTTGCCCGGCAGCGCCGCCGATTCCAGCGCCGTCTTGCGGCGGGTCAAATCGCGGGCTTTGCGGGCGGCCTCGCGGGCGCGGGCGGCCTGCAGGCACTTGTCCAGCACGGTGCGCGCGTCGGCGGGGTGTTCTTCGAAGTAGGTGGACAGTTTGTCCGTCACCAGAGAATCCACCAGCGGGCGGATTTCGCTGTTGCCCAGCTTGGTCTTGGTCTGGCCTTCAAACTGCGGCTCGACCAATTTAACCGACACCACCGCCGTCAATCCCTCGCGCACGTCCTCGCCGCTCAGGTTGGCGTCGCTGCCCTTGAGGATGCCGTTTTTGCGGCCATAGTCGTTGATGACCTTGGTCAGCGCCGAGCGCAGGCCGGCCAGATGCGTGCCGCCCTCGGGGGTATGGATGTTGTTGGCGAAGGTGAACACGTTTTCGTTGTAGCCGTCGTTCCACTGCAGCGCCACTTCCACGGTGGAGCCGTTCTTTTCGCCCTCGATGTATACCGGGGGCTTGAACAGGGGCGTTTTGTGCTGGTTCAGATATTCCACGAAGGAGATGATGCCGCCCTCGTAGTGGTAGGCGCGCTCCTTGACCGGGTCCACGCGCTCGTCGCGCAGGGTGATTTTGATGCCCTTGTTCAAAAAGGCCATCTCGCGCAGGCGGGTCTTGAGGGTATCGAAATCAAACTCGCCGGTTTCAAAAATGCCCGGTTCGGGATTTTCGCCGGTTTTTACATCGGGCTTGAAGCGCACGGTGGTGCCGGTGCGCTCGGTTTGGCCGATCACCTTCAAATCGTAGAGCACCTTGCCGCGCTCGTATTCCTGCTGGTAGATCTTGCCATCCTGATAGACGTTGACCTTCAAATGGCTGGAGAGGGCGTTGACCACGGACGCGCCCACGCCGTGCAGGCCGCCGGAAACCTTGTAGCCCCCGCCGCCAAACTTGCCGCCCGCGTGCAAAACCGTCAGGCACACTTCTACCGCCGGGCGGCCCATCTTGGGATGGATGCCCACCGGGAAACCGCGGCCATTGTCGCGCACTTCCACCGAGCCGTCCTTGAAAAGTGTGACCAGTATATCGTCGCAAAAGCCGGCCAGGGCCTCGTCGATGGCGTTATCGACGATTTCATACACCAGGTGGTGCAGCCCGCGCTCATCCGTGGAGCCGATATACATGCCCGGGCGGCGGCGCACGGCCTCCAGCCCTTCGAGCACCTGGATCTGGCTCTCGTCATAATGGTTTTCTGCGTGCATAAAACCGGAATCCTTTCCTCGCAAAATGCTATTTCCAAAAATTTTTCCTACTATATTATTATAGCACGTTTTTGCGCAAATCACCAGGGAGGGACGGTTATGCATGAAACTTTAACGCGGCGCATAAAAAGCAATGCGCGTAGCCGCGGCGGAAAAGGCGCTCCGGAACGCGCTCGCGACGATTCAACCGCTGCAAACAGTAAATTTATGGCTAAAATTTGTTGAATCGATTTAATAAAAGTAAATTGTATGCTATAATATATAAATGATATCATAATAGGAAAGGAGATTCCCCATGAAAAAGGCGCTTTGCTTGACGCTTTGCCTTATCTTCACCCTGGCCCTGCTTCTGGCGGCTCTGCCGGCCATGGCGCAAGGGGACAAGCTGGTGCTGCTTGACGAGGGCGGCGTCTATCTGGAAGTGACCAGCGTGGAAATGAAAGACGACATGCTGCGCTATAACGTCATCGTCGAAAACAACACGGGCTGCGAAATCAACATTCGCTTCACAGATGCCCGCGCCGACGGCGCAGAGGTGGACGGCGTGGGCATTTTCGGCGTGGAGGACGGCGATGAAACCGACGAATACTTCTTTTTCAGGCCCGCGGACGGGGACGGCATGGACGTACTTGAAGACGCGGAAAACATCTCCTTCACCATCGAGGTCAGGGACGACGACAGCCGCGACATGCTCCTGACCGTGCCGTTTTCCCTGCCCATCGAGGCGTTTGCCGCGGTTTCCACCCCGGATTTTCCCACCGACGCCCAGCCCACTCCCGCGCCACAGGTCTTGTTGACGATCCCCGACGGCAGCTATGGCGAATGGGAATATGTGGACGGCGACATGCTGCGCATGCGCGTGACGGTGGAAAACACCTCCCCGGCGCGGGCCGTAGAGGCTTTTGAAATTTACATGTACGCCGTGAACGCCTGGGATGAGCCCATTTACGGCGAAAACTACGTGTATTACGAAACTATGGAAACACTGGTGGAGCCGTTTGAAACCACGTTCAGCGCCTGGGTGTCCATGCCGGATGCCAGTGAGATTTCCCGCGTCTACGCGGGCATCCACCGCGTGCGCTACGACAACGGCGACATCGTCGAGGCCGATCCTGTGGTATACAGCTATTGGGATCTCCGCTGAAAAAGACAAGCCCCGGAACCGTGCGTTCCGGGGGCTTTTTCAGTTTTGCGCTTCCCGCATCGGGGTGACGATGGGCTTGCCTTCCGCATCGAGCAGCACGGTCATGCCGCTTCCGCAGGCGGCGTTGAACGTGATCAGATAGTTGACGCCGGTCTGCGTATCGACGATGATTTTGTAAATGCTGGCCATGCCCTGCGAATAAACTTCCACAAAGCGCTTTTCCGCCATGGTCTTTTCCTCCCATTTCCCGTTTCCGTATCGGACGTTTCCGCCCATATTCTAACCAATCTAACCATTCTTGTCAACGGTGGTGAGATTATGGGCAGAAAATGGTGGGAAAACGCGCTCAGACTTCCACGATATACTCCCGGAACACAGCGGCGATGAAGTCCGCCTCTTGGGGCGCGTAGCGCGGGGAAATGGCCATGCTCGCCAGCGCATAGGGCGCATCCGCGCGGAAGGTTCGCCAATCGCCGTAGACCTCATACGGTATCTCCGGCTCGTGAAAGTCGTATTGCGGCAGCAGGCGGGAAAGCGTGGAGGAAAGGCGCAGGGCGCGGGGGCTTTGGCCGCCGCCCACGGCAATGGCCTGAGGCATATCCGGCCGGGAGCGCGGGGAGCGCACGTTTTCAAGCGACGCCACATAGCGCAGGGCCAGCGCGAACAGCAGGTAGTTGGCCTCGTCCAGCTTTTCTTCCCGCCGGTAGCGCGCCAGGTCAAAACGCTTTTCCAGCGGCAGCGCCAGCACTGTTTCCAGCACATAGGCCGGGCCGGGTTTGCCGGCGCCGAGGTCGGAATGCGCGTCCACATGGGTGACATGGAAGGGCGCGCGCAGCTTGCCCGCCTCCACCCATTCCTTCCACAAATCCAGCGCCCCGTCGTGCGTTGTAAACACGCGCCCGGGCACGGGGTTTTGGCGGGAAAGGCCGCAGTTTTCCTCCAGAAAGGCGCGCACGGCGGCCTCGTCCCACGGCTGCGCCTCGGAAACAGACGGCCTTTTTCCCGGCGCGGCCAGCGCGCACACATCGGAGAGAAAAAAATCCATGTCCAGGTCGAGCACGCGCATGTTTACTTGTCCTTCAGGCAGTCGCGGTTGCGGACGATGTAGTCCACGCAGCTGATCAGCGAGAAAAACGTGGATATGTACATCACCACATCGGCAAACACCTTGCCGCCCTGCCCCAGCAGGGGTTCGCCGGAGACGGGAGAGAGCAGAAGCAGCAAAAGCACCGCCGCCATCTGCGTGACGGTTTTGATCTTGCCCAGCGGCCCGGCGGCGATGACGCGGCCCGCGTCCGCGGCCACGAGGCGGAAGCCGGAAATGACGAATTCGCGCCCCAGCACGATGATGCAGGCCCACGAGGGCATGCGTCCCTGCCCCACCAGCACCACAAAGGCGGACATCACCAGCAGTTTGTCGGCAATGGGATCCATGAACTTGCCGAAGTTGGTGACGAGGTTGTGTTTGCGGGCGATGTGGCCGTCCAGATAGTCCGTAAAGCTCGCCAGCGCGAACACAGCGGCGGCGGCAATCTGCGCCCACAGGGGCGTTTGCAGGGCCAGCACCACGAATACGGGAATCATGCAGGCGCGCAAAATCGTCAGCTTGTTCGGAAGATTCATGCTTCTACCTCCCCAAACAGGTCGTAAGCGTCCGCGCCGGTAATTCTGACGCGCACATATTCGCCGGGGGCCACGTCCCGCGCGGCGCTGAAGCGAATTACGCCGTCGCTCTCCGGCGCTTCACGGATGGAGCGTCCCACGTACATGCCCTCCTCCGTGCCCTCGCACAGCACTTCGCAGACCTCGCCCACGCGCCCGGTGTTCTTTTCCAGGGAAATGCCCTGCTGCAAGGTCATCAATGCATCCAGGCGGCGCTGCTTGACTTCCTCGGGAATCTGATCCGGCATCTCCGCGCCGGGGGTACCCTCCTCGGGCGAATAGGTGAAGGCCCCGAGGCGGTCAAAGCGCGTTTCCTTAACAAACTGCAAAAGCTCCTCAAACGCCTCCTCGGTTTCGCCGGGGAAGCCGACAATCATGGTGGTGCGCGTGGTCAGGCCGCGCTCACGGCAGGCGGCCATGCGGCTTTTGATCCACTCCGGCGAGCCGCGCCGGTTCATGCGCTTGAGCAGCGGGCCGTTGATGTGTTGCAAGGGCAAATCCACATACGGGGCCACCTTGGGAAGGGAAGCGATGGCGTCGAGCAGGCGGTCGTCGGTGGTGTCCGGATAGCAGTAGAGCACGCGCACCCAATGCACGCCCTCGATGGCGCTCACTTCTTCAAGCAGTTCTGGCAGAAGCAGCTTGCCCTCAGGGAAATCGTTCCCATAGCGGGAGGTATCCTGCGCGATCAGGGTAATTTCCGTCACCCCGCGCGCGGCCAGCGCCCGGCATTCTTCCACGATCTCCGCAAACGGCCGCGAGTGATACGGCCCGCGAATCAGGGGAATGGCGCAATAGCTGCAGCGGTTGTCGCAGCCGTCGGAAATTTTCACATAAGCGGAATACGAAGGCGTGGTCAAAACGCGGTCAGAGCGGAAAAAGCGCTCGCCATCGCACACATAGCGCGGCCTTTGGCCCTGCTCTGCCTCCTGCATCATTTCCAAAAGGCGCGTGTAGTCCGCCACGCCCATGAAGCCGTCCACCTCGGGCATTTCCCGGTAAAGGTCGTCTATGTAGCGCTGGGCCAGGCAACCGGTGACGAACAGCTTTTCAAGCCTGCCCGTCTCCTTGTAGCGCGCCATTTCCAGGATGGCCTCGATAGATTCTTCCTTCGCCGGCTCGATAAAGCCGCAGGTGTTTACGAAGATGATCTCCGCCTCGGCGGGGTCGGAGACAATCTCGTACCCGGCGTTTTTAAGGATGCCCAAAATCACTTCGCTGTCCACGCGGTTCTTGGCGCAGCCCAGCGAAACCATGCCTACTTTCTTCATTGTTCCTCTCCCTCGTCAAACATCTGCTGGTATTGCTCGCGGGTAATCAGCACCGTGCGCGGCTTGGCGCCGTCGGCTTCGGAGACGATGCCGCGCTGGGCCATATCGTCGATCAGCCGCCCGGCGCGGGCGTAGCCCACGCGCATGCGCCTTTGCAGCATGGAAATGCTGGCCTGCCCGGCCTCGATGACGATTTCCACCGCTTCGGGCAGGCGCGGGTCGTATTCCTCGGCGGCCTCCTCCTTTTCGGCGTCGGACATCACGGACTGGTTGATCTTCTCCACCACGTCCTCGTCGTAGGTGGTTTCATGGCGCTGCTTAATGTATTCGGTAACGGCGTGTACCTCCTGATCGCTCACCCAGGCGCCCTGCACGCGCATGGGCTTGTTGATGCCCGAGGGCACAAAGAGCATATCGCCGTTACCCAGCAGTTTTTCCGCGCCGCCATGGTCGATCATGGTGCGGCTGTCCACCTGCGAGGCCACAGAGAAGGCGATGCGGGTGGGGATATTGGCCTTGATGATGCCGGTGATAACGTTCACCGAAGGCCGCTGCGTGGCGATGACCAGGTGCATGCCCGCAGCGCGGGCCAGCTGCGCCAGGCGGCAAATGCTGTCTTCCACCTCGCCGGGGGCGACCATCATCAGGTCGGCCAGCTCGTCGATGATGATGACGATTTGCGGCATGGGCTTTTCGCCGTCCTCCAGGGCCTTGTTGTAGCCCTTGATATCGCGCACGCCGCGCTCGGCAAACTTTTTGTAGCGCGAAGTCATCTCCGCCACGGCCCAATCCAGGGCGCTGGCCGCCTTCTTGGGGTCGGTCACCACCGGGGCGATCAGATGGGGGATGCCGTTGTAGATGGACAGCTCCACCACCTTGGGGTCGATGAGAATGAGCTTGACCTCGTCCGGCGTGGCCCGATAGAGGATGGAGACGATAATCGAATTGATGCACACGCTCTTGCCCGAACCGGTCTGGCCGGCGATGAGCACATGGGGCATCTTGGCGATATCGGCCACGATATAGCGGCCGGAATTGTCCTTGCCCAGCCCCACGGCCAGCCGCGAGGGATGGCGGCGCGCCTCGGCGCTTTCCAGAACGTCGCGCAGGGAGACGGTTTCCACCTTGTCGTTGGGCACCTCCACGCCCACGGCGGCCTTGCCGGGGATAGGGGCCTCGATGCGCACGCGCTCGGCGGCCAGGTTCAGGGCGATGTCGTCCGAAAGCGAGGTGATGCGGCTCACCTTCACGCCCGGGGCGGGCTGCAGCTCAAAGCGCGTCACCGCCGGGCCGTGGGCAATGCCGGTCAGGCGGGTTTCAATGCCGAAGGAGCGCAATGTGTCGCCCAAAAGCTGCGCCTTTTCCATGTCCGACTGGTCGCTTTCGTGCCGGTCGGGGGCTTTGCCGTGGGAAAGCAGGTCGATGGGCGGGTAGTCGTACTCCTCTTCTTCCTCCGGCGCGCTCTCGCCCTTTTTGAACTTGGGCAGCGGCTTTTTGCCGGAAACGGGCACGTCGAAGGGGGCTTCCTCGTCGGGCAATTCATATTCGTCCGGTTCGATGGTGAGGTCTTGCGTGAACGCGGCCTGCTTATTCTCCGGCTTTGCGGCCTTTTCCTGCTCTTTTTCCTTTTTGGCCTTGGCGGAGGCGGCGGCCTTTTCGCCCTTGGCGGCGTGCGCCCCGGGCACGGCCCCGCCCACGCGCACCACCGGGCCGAAGGCGTCCGCGCCTTCCTCGGCCTGGCCTTCCTGCACGGTTTCGTTGTAAATGCGCGGCTTGGTGCTCACGCGCTTTTTGGGCGCGGATTTGCGCGGCGGGGCTTCCTCGCCGTCCGGCGCGGGCGCTTCCGTTTTTGCGGGGCGGCGGCGCGGGGCGGGCGCTTCCGCGTCCATGGGCGAAACGGGCTCGTCCGGCGCGGGACGGGCGGCGCTGCGGCGGCGCGCGTTTGCCGGGCGCGGCCTTTCCTCCAGCGGCGTTTCCGGGCTGTGCGGCCGGGTACGGCGGACGGGCTGGGTGTGAATCAGTTCCTCGGAGCGCAGCATGGTGCGGCGGTCGAGTTCAAAATTCCTGTCGGCCTCCTCCTCGCGGCGGCGGCGCTCCTCCTCCTGGCGCTCGATGCGGCCATCTTCAATGCGCGCGCGCGCGGCGCGAATCCACCGGCCCAGAGATCCGCCCAGCGCCAGGCAACCGATCATCAAAAGCAGGGCCACAAAAAAACCCGGCCATGTGCCGATTTTCAGATACAGAAACCCGCCCAGCAGCGCGCCCAACGCCCCGCCGCCCACGCCAAAGCCATAGGACTTATACAGAAAATCCCCATACCCCAGCGCCTGGTCCACATGATAGCCGTTGGCGTTGATATAGTCGGCATAAAACATGTGGAACGCGGCGTAAAGGCAGAGCACCGCCAGCAGGTTGACCAAAAGACGCCAAATCACCACGCGCTTGCCGCGCGCGGCGCCGGTAAACAAAACGCCCAGATACGCAAACACTAGGGGCAGGAAAAAGCGCAGATGCCCGCCCAGGCCGCGCAGCACCGCCGCTACGCCGTTCAATTCCGGCATACTGCCGGAGAAAAACACCACAAACAGGCTGAACAACGCCAGGGCAAAGCACACCCCGGCGGCCACCGCCATCCCCGGCCCTTTCGATCTTTTTTCGACAGTCGCAGCCTTCTTTTTTGCCATAATTTCCCTCCAAAGCCTAGCCGTCCCCTGGCGCGGGGGCCAAAAATGGGCGGCGCGGCGCATCCTATATTATACCGCGCCGGGCCCGCCATTTCAACCAAATCCGCTCCCATGCAAAAAGCGTTGGATTCTCGTCATATTGTCAACACATTTTCCACCGTCTTTCCACCGTCTATCAACAGGAAAATTTTTGGCGCGACTTGAAGCGCCTCTCTGAATCTGCTATAATAAATGCAGAAATTATCGTCATTGTTTCCACAGTTGTGCATAAAGTGTGGAAAACTTTTTTTCTGCTTACGGAGGCGCAGGGCATGCACTATACAGAAGACCAGCTCGCGGCGTTTGAAAAGGCGATCGCCATGTTCAAGGCCGATATGAACGAGCTATTTTTCAACGCCTGGTTTTCCCGCCTAAAGCTGTTCACCGTCACACAGGACGCCATCGTCATCGAGGCGGAAAACGTGATGGTGGTCGAACAGCTGCGTTCGCGCTATTTCCAGCGCCTTTCCAACGTGCTGGGCGCGACATTTGGCCGCACCTACGATATCGAAATCCTTACCCCGGAGGAAATCAAGCTGCAATACCGGGAAATGGAAAACACCATGCTCAACCCGCGCTACACGTTTGAAAACTTCGTGGTAGGCGGCTCGAATTCGTTTGCGCACGCGGCGGCGCTGGCCGTGGCGGACGACCCCAGCGGCGCCTATAACCCGCTGTTTATCTACGGCGGCGTGGGGCTGGGCAAGACGCACCTGATGAACGCCATCGGCAACTACATCCAGAAAAACGACCCGCGCAAGAACGTGCTGTTCATCACCTCGGAAACGTTCACAAACGAGCTGATCGACGCCATCGTCAAAAAGAAGGGCACGGCGCAGTTGCGCGCCAAGATGCGCAACGTGGACGTGCTTTTGGTGGACGATATACAGTTCCTTTCCAAAACCGTGGCCACGCAGGAGGAGTTTTTCCACACCTTCAACCACCTGCACACCGGCGGCAAGCAGATCATCATTTCTTCCGACCGTCCGCCCAAGGACATTCCCACCATCGAGGAGCGCCTGCGCTCGCGCTTTGAGTGGGGATTGACGGTGGACATACAGCGGCCGGACTTTGAAACGCGGGTGGCCATCCTGCAAAAGAAGTGCGCCGAAGAGGAAATCGACACCCCCCAGGAAGTGCTGGAATACATCGCCGAGCGCGTGGAATCCAACATCCGCGAACTGGAGGGGATGCTGGTGCGCGTCAACGCCCAGGCGCAGCTGATGGGCAAGCCCATCACGCTGGATATGGCCATGGAAACGCTTTCGGCGCTTTTGTCCAACCGCGAACCGCGCAAGATTACCCCAGATTCCATCATCCAAACCGTGTCCAGTCACTATTCGGTCAGCGGCGAGGACGTCACCGGCAAGCGCCGCAGCCGCGATATTGCCCTGCCCAGGCAGGTGAGCATGTACTTGATCCGCGAGCTGACGCCGCTTTCCACCACGGCCATCGGCCGGGTGTTTTCCGGGCGCGACCATTCCACGGTAATGCACTCCTGCGAAAAAGTGGCTGAAATGATGCGCAAGGACATCGCTTTCCGCAAAACCGTGGACGAACTGAAGCAGTTTGTCACCAGCCGCTGATGCGGCCTGTGGAAAACACAGCGCCAAAAACACCGCCTGTCCACATCCCCTGTGGACGCGCGCGCCCCGTATTTTCCAGGCTTTTCGGCACTTTTCCACATTTTCCCCACGCCTACGGCTTCTACGGTTTATATATTTATCATCATCAACAAGGAGGAACCCGCCATGCGGCTTGTGTGCAATTCCGCGGCCCTGCTCGAAGGGCTGCAAACCGCTTCCCGCGCGCTGACCACGCGCACCACCAACCCCATTCTCGAAGGCCTGCTTTTGGACGCGCGCATGGGCCAGTTGCGCATCACCGCTTCGGATGAGCGCCTTACCATCCTTACCCGCGTGGACTGCGAAATTTCCGAGGCTGGAAAGGGCGTAATCCCCGGCAAGCTGTTTATCGATATCGTACGCCGCTTGCAGGACAATCCCACCATCGAGCTGAGCATGAACGAACGCTTTGTGTTCAACATCGTCTCCGGCGCGTCGGTCATGAACGTGGCCGGTCAGGACGCCGACCTGTACCCGGCCCTGCCGTCGCTTTCCGAGAGCAGCGAATTTACGCTTTTGCAGGATTCCCTGCGCGACATGATTGAAAAGACCGAGTTTGCCATTGCTGCGGACGACGCCCGCGAGGTGCTCACCGGCGCGCTGCTGGAGATTTCCGGCGGCGACGTGACCATGGTGGCTCTGGACGGCTTCCGCATGGCCTACAAGCGCGAGAAGGTTTCGGATGTATTGGACGTGATTCGCGCCATCATTCCCGGCCGCGCCGTGGGCGATATCGGCAAACTGCTGCCCGGCGGCGAGGACGCCTTTGTCACCCTCGCCTTCAGCGGCAACAACCGCCTGCAGGTGCGCCTGGCCAAAACGGATATTTACGTCACGCTCATAGGCGGCGAATACATCAATTACCGGCGCTTGCTGCCCAGCTCCTTCAAAGTGCGCGCCGTGGCCAACGTCGAACCGCTGCGCCAGTGCATCGACCGCGCCGCGCTGTTGGCGCGCGAGGGCAGCACGAACCTGATTCGCTTCCACATGCACGATTCGCTGCTGGAGATCGAATCCAATTCCCAGCTCGGCGACGCGCACGAGGAAATGATGCTGGAGGAACTGGAAGGCGGCGAACTGACCATTTCCTTCAACGTGCGCTACATGATGGACGTGGTGCGCACCATTGATTCGGAAAAACTGGTGATGAACTTCACTGACAGCCTCAGCCCCTGCGTCATCACCCCGGCGGACGATTTGGATTATGTGCACCTGGTATTGCCGGTGCGCACGGGGTACAGCGCGTGAGCGAGGGGCGCGACACCATTGCCGCCATTTCCACCGCGCCGGGCGAGGGCGGCATTGCCATTGTGCGCGTGAGCGGGCCGCGGGCCGGGGAAATCCTCGCCGCGGCCTTCCGTCCGGCGCGCGAAGGGGCGAAAATGCGCTCGCACATGCTGCGCTACGGCCTGGCTGTGGACGGGAATGGCGCGGCCATTGACGAGGTGATGGCCGTATTTATGCAGGCCCCGAACACCTACACGCGCGAGGACGTGGCCGAAATCCACTGTCACGGCGGCGGTGTGTGCGCCGCGGCGGTGTTGCGCCGCGCGCTGGAGCTGGGCGCGCGCTCTGCGGAGCCGGGCGAGTTCACCCGCCGCGCCTATGAGAGCGGGCGCATTGATTTGAGCCGGGCCGAGGCGGTGATGCAACTTGTGGGCGCACAGGGCGAGGCAGCGCGCCGCGCGGCGTTGCGGCAAATGCGCGGCGGCGTATCCGCCTTTGTTGGGGACGTGATTGCGCAGCTCACGGACATACTCAGCCGCATCCAGGCGGCGGTGGATTTTCCCGAGGAAGTGGACGAGGAAGCTGTTTCCGTGGAGATTCGCGGGGAGATAGACGAAATTGCCGGACAGATCGAGCGCAGGATCGACCCGCGGCGGGCGCGCATACTCCGCGAAGGCGCGTCGGTGGTGTTGGCCGGGAGGCCGAACGTGGGCAAGTCCTCGCTGATGAACGCGCTGCTCAACTGCGAGCGCGCCATTGTCACCGACATACCGGGCACGACGCGCGACGTGCTCAGCGAGCGCTTTGAGCTGGACGGGCGCGTGGTGCGCCTAAGCGACACCGCCGGGATCCGCGAAAGCGAGGATTCCATTGAGCGGATAGGCGTACAGCGCGCGCAGAGCGAAGTAGAGGGCGCGGATGTGGTATTGCTGGTGCTGGACCGGAGCCAGCCCTTGACGGAGGCGGACAAGGAACTGCTTTCTCTGGCGGACGAGCGCTATATCCTCTGTCTGAACAAGGCGGATTTGCCGTGCCGTCTGGAAGCGGGTTTGCCTAACGCGATACCGGCATTCAGCCTGTCGGCGCGCACGGGCGAGGGCATGGAGGCCCTGACCGCCAGCTTGCAAGAGCGGTTGGGAGCGACCGCCTACGAGGACGAGTGTTTCACTGTGGAGCGGCAGGCGCGATTGGCCCGCGAAGCGGCGGACACGCTGCGCGGCTGCGCGCAGGCCCTTCAAGACGGGTTCAGTCCGGACGTAATCAGCCCCGAGTTACTGAACGTCTGCAACCTATTGGACAACGTTACCGGCCGCGACGCCTCCGAAGAAGTCATCTCCGCCATCTTCGCCAACTTCTGCGTCGGCAAATAGGGCGGCAGTGCCGCCTGCCAGCGCTGCCGCGGATGAGCGATGCGCGCCCGCCCCACGAGTCGGGGGCGGGCGCGCTTTGTTGCGTTTTTGATTGTGGAAGGGTACAAAGCGCGCCGGACGGCCCATGAGCAGGGGCCGTCCGGCTTGTGTTGTAACCAGGGGGAACTGCGCGGCAGCAAGCGGGATTCTTAAGGGCCAATGGCCCTTAAGCGGGTGCGGGCGGAGTCCGCCGTAGCCCCGCCGGAATGGGAAGCAGCCCGGAAACGGGAGAAACGCCAACTTCTGCGTCGGCAAATAGGGCGGCAGTGCCGCCAGCCAGCGCTGCCGCGGGGGAGCGGCAAACCCCTGCCCCAGGAGTAGGGGGCATGGGTTCTTGGTTGCGTTCCTGACTGGGAGAGAGAGCAAAGCGCGCCGGACGGCCCATGAGCAGGGGCCGCCCGGCTTGTGTTGCAACATTGGGGTGCTTGCGGCAGCAAGCGGGATTCTTAAGGGCCAATGGCCCTTAAGCGGGTGCGGGCGGAGTCCGCCGTAGCCCCGCCGGATGGGAGGGCAGCCTGGAAGGGGAGAAACGCCGCCTTCCGCCGCCACCCCGCGCGCGCGGAACCGGCAAACTTGCACGCAAACCCCTTCGCCTGCCGCTAACGCTCCAAAACGCCAAAGCCGGCGCGCGCCCTATCGAAGCGCCCTTGCCGCAGGCAAGCAGCGTCGCCAACTTCCCCCTCAGCGTTCCTTGCCCCAACGGGGCAAGGCAGCGTCAACCAAAGCTCTCCCCCGCAAGCAAAGCAGGATTTCCAAGCGCTTGGCCCGCCAATGCGGCGCTTATTTGCCTTTTCCGTGCCGAAGCCAATGAAAACCCGTCACGCCCGATCCTGAGAAAAACGCCTACCCCCGTTCCTCCATTTCCGGAAAAATCTCCGCGCAGCTCTGAAAAGAAAGCGCCTTGTTCGCGGCAATCTGTGCCTGAAAGCGCCCATAGCGCCCGTGTTCGAGGTCGTCCACATCCTGTTTTGCGCGCCGTATGGCCTCCTGATTTTTCTTCAGCGCCAGGTTTTGATATTCTCTGAGTTCCTGCGCGCACTTTGCATTCCGCTTTCCGCGCTCGGGCGGATTCAAACGGCTTTGCAGATTGCCTTGCCAGGTTTTTTGAGTGCGCTCCAAAGCAAAACGCGCGTAGGCAAGCGCCTTCTCATATTCCCCAACGGCTACGCATTCCAAGATTGAGGGCATGGGATTTGCATTGTAAAAGCCGATTGCCCATTCGTGGAAAGCGAGCGCCTCCCGCGTGGAGGTTACGCGCGCAAAGCGCTCAAAAATATTTTTAAAGAAGCTAAAATACTGCTAATAAAACCTTTTCAGATACGAAAGCTCCTTTATCGCGCGCACAGCCTCCATGCTGCGCGCTTTGTTCCTCCATGGCCTGCCACTGTTCCCGCGCGTGGAAAATATCCTCCCATCGCCGCCCGTCGCGCACTGCGACGCGCGCAAGGCCGGAAAACGGCGGGCGGGAAATGCCGTTGCAGAAGGGCAGCGCGCCGTATTCCACATACCCGCCGCCCGAAGGGGCAAGATCCAAACCCACCGCCAGCAATACCTCACCGGGATGCAGGCGCAGAAACATGTTTTCCCGGTACACAAATCCCCGCGGCAACAGCGCCGCGCCGAATTCCCTTTGAAACAGGGCCCGCTTCTGCCTGGAACGCACGCTTTGTCCCTCCCTTCCGCCATTATTCTACCCGCGCCATCTTCCCCTGTCAACGCGGCGCAACAAAAACGCGCTTGCAAGGCAGGCGCGCGGCGCGTATAATATCGCGCGTATGTCTGTACGCGAGGAGGAAATTTCCGTGCGTTTGCGCAGGGCTTTTGTGGAAGTATTGAAGTTCGAGGCCGTATTCAAGGCGCTTACTTTGTTTATCATCGCCCCGCTGCTGCGGGAAATTTATCAAACCTATATCGCTTCGGTGGGCGTGGCCTTCAACGAAAACATGTTGGGTACGTTTTTGACCTTCAAGGGCGCGCTGGTCTTTCTGGCGCTGTTCTTTGCCGCTGCCCTGCTCATTTTCTACGAGATCAGCGCGGTGATCAATATCGTTTCCCTCTGCCGCGCCGAGCGCGATTTTACGCTGGCGGGCGTGATGAAAGGCTCTGTGTGGAATCTTGGCGCGCTGCGGGACAAGAGCGCGCTTTTGGCCGCGCTTTACTTCGTGTTGCTTCTGCCGCTGGTAAACACGGGCTATGTCAACAGCGTCGTACCCAGCGTTTCCATTCCGGAGTTTATCTTCGGCGAACTGCGCAAAACCACGCTTGGACAGGTGGGAATGGTGGCCATCTACGCGCTGGAATACGCCCTGTACGCCGCGCTTTTGTTTGTTCCACTGTTCATGGTTTTGCGCCGGGAGCGCTTTGGGCAGGCGGCGCGCAGCGGCCTGCGCGCTTTTAAGACGCTGGGGCTCAAAGGCTGGGTGCAAATTCCCTTTTTGCTGGTGGTTTGGACAATGGCCACTTCTGAAATTGCCCGCTACTGGCGGCGCGTGCGCCTGAAAAACAGCGACTTCAACGGCGAATTTTTCACCTATCTGGTCTATTCCGAAGCATTCCGCAAAGACCTTGTGTTCTGGCTGGTCATGGCGTTGCTGCTTACGGCGGGCATGACGCTGTTTATCTATGTCTTGCTTGCAAACCTGGAAAAGCGTCACGGCCTGTGCGCAGCGTTGGAAGCGCCGCGCAAGGGTGACGCGGCCGCAATTTTGCACATACTGGCGCGGCGGGCGCGCGGGCTTTGGGCGCGCCTGAAAAACGCCATGCGCAAGGCGCGCTGGCGCGTTTTTGCCGGCATATTGGGCGCGCTGGCCGTGGTTTTCATCGCCCTGGGATGCTGGCGGCCCGCGCTTGTGCACGCGCCGTTTGTCATCGGCCATCGGGGCAGCGCCGCGCAGATTGAAAATACGCTGGAAGCCGTGCGCGCGGCGGCGGAGGCGGGCGCGGACTATGCCGAGATTGACGTGCAGCTCACCAGCGACGGCGTGCCCGTGGTGTTTCACGATTCCAGCTTGGCGCGGCTGACTGGCCAATCCGGCTCCATTGCCGCCTCCACGCTGGCGGAACTGCAAGCGCTCACCCTGCGCGATACCATGGCCCACCCGGGGAAGGTTTCGCGCATTCCCACCCTGGATGAAGCCATTGAGGCGGCGCGGGAAAGCGGCGCCGGCCTGCTCATCGAGCTCAAACCCGACGCCGGGCGCGGCGAGGCCTTGGCCGCGGCGGTGATGGAAGCGGTGGAAGCGCACAATTTTGCCGGGCAAGCCATCTTCATGTCGTTGGATTACGGTTGCCTGACGCCCATTCTCGCCGCCCATCCGGATTGGTGGGTGGGCTACTGCGTGTTTGGCAGCAGCGGCGATCTGGACGACAGCATCTGGCTCTACGATATTGATTTCCTGGCCGTGGAAGAAGGCATGGTTTCAAACCACCTTTTCAGCCAGGCGCGCGGCTACGGCCTGCCCGTTTACATCTGGAGCGTATTGGATGATGAGAAGATGCTGCAATACCTGGAAATGGGCGCCGGGGGACTGATCAGCGACTATCCGGAAACGGCCCGCTCCGTGCTGGAGGGCTATGAGTCGGCTCATCCCGAGGAGGCGTATTTGTGGGCGGGCGAGGGCTATCCCCAGGGCGACGCATTCCAGACATGACGCGATTTTCACCAGAACATCAACGGGAGCGTTTTTCATTTGAACGCGGGCTGACTTTGGCGGCGGCGCGTTTGTGTCTCTGCCTGCCAAATCGGCGGAACGAAAAATCCACGCCGCAAAGATGACGTGGACCGTATAAGCAACGCAAATACCCCCGCGGTGCGCGCGGGGGAAAAATGGCTCGGTTTGCCGATTGTTATGTCAATAGTTCGCTGCCGGTTTGCACAATCTGTTGTATGGTGCCCGGCACGTTCAGGAAGTTGACGGCGTTTTCGCCCATCAGCAGCGCATAGGTAGTGGAGCCGTCCCGCAGGGAATTCATCAGCTCTACGGAGAAAGCGGTCAGCACCGGCTCGACGACGCTGAGAATCAGCGCCGCCACGACCAGGCCGCGCACCAGGCCGAAAATGCCGCCCAGCAGCCAGTCGATCTTGCGCAGCACCGGGAAGCGCAGCACGTGGTTAAACAGGTTTACAAGCAACGTGGCCAGGAAGTACAGCGCCGCAAAGCAGAGGATGAACGCCAGCACGCCGAATACGCTCTGCCACAGCGTTTGATCAAAGTATTCGGCAATGGTGTTGATATTGAGCGCGGAAAATACCTCCGAATTCATATTGGAGGCGAACACATCGCGCAAAAAGGGAATTTGATTGCCAATATGATCTGCCACGGCGTTCACCGCGTCGCTGCCGCGCGCCAATAGGTCGGCAATCGTCGTCTGGGCGCTGACGCCGGTAACTTGCATTCCTTCAAAGAAAGTTTCCGGCTCCAGATATGTGCTCAAAACGCCCATCAGCGATTGGTTTTCCAACGCCAGCCGCGCCACAGTCGGGTATAGCTGCAGCGCGCCGAACCAGGAACCCACCAGCCCCAGCAGGGAAAGCCCCGAGGCCAGAAAGCCCTTGTACATGCCCGCAAACAGGCTGAATGCCAATACCAGCAAAACCAGGATGTCAATAATATTCACGTCGAAGTACCTCCGCTTTTCGTTCACAAAAAACAGCCTGTCCCATTTTTTGAAAATTATCCCCGCCTGTCAGGGAAGCGTCACCAGATAAACGGTGTTTCCCGAACCCATTACGGCCACGCGGTCGTCCGTTACGCCGTATACCTGGGCGGCGGGCACTTCCAAAAGATAGGCATCCACCTTCTGTTGGCCAACACGCGCCACCATGACATGCCCATCCTCGGAAAAGCCATACACACAGTCGCCCTTGGCCACCAGCGCAATGCACGAAAAGGGCATGCGCACAATCTGGTCGGCATTGGAGCGGATCATGCGCACATCGCGCATATCGCTGCCGGTGCCATATTGCGCGTCGGGCACAAAGGCCATCATCGGGTCGTCTACGCCTTCTTCCACCGCGGCCAGGTACCAGCCGTAAATCAGCGTGCGCTTGCTTTCGTCCTCGCGGCCGGTATAATCGTATACCTTCAGATGCGTCGTGCCCGCGCAGACCACCTGCGAGGATTGGAACATCACCTGATACATCAATTGCTGCGAATCCGTAATTGAACCGACGATCATGCGCCCGGGCCGGTAGGTGGAAATCGCCGTGGTCGGCACTGTGCCGCTGGTATCCAGCGTCATAATCCAAAACAGGCTGTCGCCGGAAAAGAAGCCATAGTCGAGCACCGTCTGGTCGGCAAAGGTGAGCCGGTCGATTTCGCGGCCGCCGTTTTCCAGCAGGACCACGGTGCTGTCGTGTTCAGGCGCGAGCAGCGCGGCGGTATAGAGCGCGCCCGCCTTGGCCGAGAGGATTTCCGCGTCCATTGAGCCGCTGTAGAGCGTATTGCCCGTTTCCCGCTCGATGACGGTCAGCGTTTGCCCGTTCCAGGCCGCCACGCCCGAAGCGCTTGCATCAAACGATGCGTTCGCGCCGACCATGTACGTCCATCCCGCGCCGCCATCGGAAGAAACGCTTGCCAGCGTGCTGCCGTTGTAGTAAATAAAGCCGTTTCCGGACACCTGCACGCCTTCGTTGCCCGTAAGCGACACCGTTGTATATTCGCCGTAGCTTCTCTGGCCGAAAAACTGTTGCGCCAGATACGCTCCCAGCACGGAAAGCGCGCAAATCACCGCCACGATGAGCAGCGCGGCCCCCAAGGGGAGCCTTCCCGTCCGCCTCGTTTCCATGCAATCCCCCTGACTGCTATCCAAAAAGGGCGCGCCGGGACAGCCCGGCTTTTCACAAAAGCCCTTGAACGCTGAAACTATTCCTATTATAATAGATACCGGGCCTCGTTTCAATGCCTGCGGCGTTGTAAATCGGGCAAAAGAACGATATTTCCCTTAGAAATGTCGCATTGGCTTCACAGCCCGTCCGTTTGCCGGCCGGCGGGGCAAAATTGCGTCAACTTTAGGCGCGTTAACCGCTTGCCGCCCGCTTGGCGGCCTTTTTGCGCCGCCGGGAAATTCCGATGGGCAAGGTTGAAGGCATCCGGCGCATCCCGCCGCGCCGCTTCTGGGGGAATGCCGGAAGGGATTATGTGGCAAGCATCCTGCCGGACGCGAACGTTTCGCAAAATTCGGGTTTGCGGATTCTGCAGGCGCACTTTGTTCTAAGAGAGGGAAAATATGGCTGTAAAAAAGCGCAAAGGCAAAAAAAGGCGCCGCCTGGGGCTGAAGATCGCCCTGGCGCTGCTTGTGTGCCTGGCGTTGGGCGTTTTTTCCCTTTACGCGGCTTCTCGCGTGGTGCATGTGCGCTATGCCACCGTCCATTTGCGCGACCTGCCCGCGGCGTTCGAGGGCACGACCGTGCTGTTTGTTTCCGATTTGGATATCCACAGCGCTTCCGGAGCCCGTGCCGCCGCCGCGATGATGGACGCTCTCGCTCCCCTGCAGCCGGATCTCCTCCTGCTTGGCGGCGACTATACGTCCCTCGGCCTTTGGGAAACCATCAATGGCATGCGGCCCGATGACGCGGCGGTTTCCGCGGCCGCCGTGTCCAACCGCCATCTGTTTTTTTCCGCGCTGGCGGATTTTGAAGCGCCGCTGGGCAAGTTCGCCGTTTCCGCGGCGGAGGATGCGTTTGCCGGTCAGCTTGCCCAGTCCATGCAGGTGGGCGGCGTACGCCTGTTGGACGGCGAATCCGTTACCCTCAGCCGCGATGGGCAAAGGCTGGTCATTGCCGGTATTTCCCCGGAAGGGGACGCCGCCCAAATCGCCGCCACTGTGCGCGAGGGCGATTGCGTGCTCGCCTTTACCCATACGCCGGACAATTTCGCCAGCGCCCTGATCGCTGAGGCTGGCGGCGGCGGGGCATGGGCAGACCTGATTCTCGCCGGCGGCACGCATGGCGGCCAGATGCGCATTGGCGACAGAACGCTTCTGTCCCTCACCGAGCGCGAGCGCAGCTACCTGTCCGGTTGGCGCAAGGAAAGCGGCGTTTTCCTGCTGACATCGCAGGGCGTGGGATGCGAAGTGGCCGACCTGCGGCTGAACACGGCTGCCGAGGTACATTTTATTACCCTGCGCCGCGCCGCACAGCCTTTGGAGGAAGATACAAGTGGAATACTTATGCAATAATTGCCCGAGAATGTGCAATATTATGCGCAGCGAGACGGGCAGCGGCGTCTGCAAAATGGGCGCGGAGGCGGTGGTTTCCCGCGCTGCGCCACACTTTGACGAGGAGCCGGTAATCAGCGGGACGCGCGGTTCCGGGGCGATTTTTTTTGCGGGATGCGCCTTGCGCTGCCGCTTTTGCCAGAATTACGGCATTTCCCACGGCGGTTTTGGCCGGCGCGTCAGCGTGGAGGGGCTTAAGCATATTTATGCAGATTTAATTGCCCAAGGCGTGCACAACATCAACCTTGTCAATCCCACGCACTTTGTCGAGCCCATCCTCGCCTCGCTCTCGGACGGCCTGCCCGTGCCGGTGGTGTGGAATACGGGCGGCTACGAGCGCGTGGAAACCATCCGCCGGTTGGAAGGGCGGGTGCGCGTTTTCCTGCCCGACCTCAAGTACCGCTTCGAGGATGCGGCCGGGCGCTATTCCGGGGCGCGCGATTATTTTACGCACGCCTCCGCCGCCATTCGTGAAATGCTGCGGCAGACCGGCCCGGTGACGCTGGATCGCGATGGCATGATTCAGAGCGGCGTGATTGTCCGCCATCTGATTCTGCCCGGCCGTGTGGAGGAGAGCAAGGCCATCCTTCGCTGGATTGCCGGGGAACTGCCCGGCGCGTGGGTGAGCCTGATGGCGCAATACGTGCCCATGGGCGATGTGGCCGGTGTGGACGCGCTGGAGCGTCGGCTCACGCAGGAGGAATACGACGAGGTGGTGGATTGTCTCTTTGCGCTGGGTTTGGAAGATGGCTTTGTGCAGGAGCTTTCTTCCGCCGAGGAAAAGTACATTCCACAATTCGACCTCACCGGCGTTCCGGACGAGGAATGACATATTGTTCCACGTGAAACACGTTTGCGAAGGCTCTGTCCTGTTTCACGTGAAACATGCGCAGGTACAAAGGGGTGCGGAAGCCGCACCAGGGAGGAAACCAGGTTGGAACTTCGCTTTTCGCCGCTGTTCAGCGGTTCGAGCGGCAATAGCCTCTATGCTGGCTGCGATGGCGGCCATTTGTTGGTAGACGCGGGCGTGTCGTGCGCGCGCGTGGTTGCGGAACTGCGCAAGATTGGCGTTTCGCCCGCGCAGCTTGCTGGTATATTGGTTACGCATGAACATATCGACCATATCCGGGGCGCGGGCGTGCTTTCGCGCAAGTATGACCTGCCCGTCTATGCCAGCGAGGGCACCTGGACGGCGATGGAGGAAAAGCTCGGCGGCGTGGCGATGAAGAACGTGCGCGTGCTGGAGCCTTTGCAGGACTTTTATGTGGGCGGCATGAACGTTACCGCCTTTGATATTCCCCACGACGCCGCCCAGCCGGTCGGCTACACCATCTCCCTTGGCGGCGCGCGCCTTTCCGTGGCGACGGACATCGGCTGCGTGCGCGAAAGCTGGCTGGGCGTGGTGGCTGGTTCGGACGCCGTAGTGCTCGAATCGAATTATGACCCGGACATGCTGCGGGCTGGCCCCTATCCCTATGCCCTCAAGCAGCGCATACTCGGCAGGCGCGGCCATTTGGCTAACGACGATGCCGGACAGGCCGCCGTGGAGCTGGTGCGCCGCGGCGCACGGCAGATCATCCTCGGCCATCTGAGCAAGGAAAACAACTTTCCCGCCCTGGCGGAAAAGTGTTGCGCGCTGGCGCTGACGGCGGACGGCGTAGACCTTGAGACGGACGCTGCCCTGTGCGTCGCCAACCGCGATGGGCTGACGGGCATGTTTTCCGTGCGCATGGGATTTTGAAACTGTTTCACGTGAAACACTGCCCCTCTTGGCGCACTAAGCTGAAAATTTCAAATGGCACTGTTTCACGTGGAACACCGGCGGTTGACAGAGTGGCCGCTATGGATGTT
>DVFZ01000026.1 GCA_018712945.1 Candidatus Pullichristensenella stercorigallinarum
CTCAAGTTCTGTCTTATACGTCCAGCCCAGGGCGGTAGCCTTGCTTACATCCAGCAGCTTGCGCGGCGTGCCATTGGGCTTTGTCGTATCCCACTCGATCTTTCCCGTGTAGCCGACTACCTTGGCCACCAGCTCCGTCAAGGCCTTGATCGTCAGTTCCTTGCCCGTGCCGGCATTTACGGTCTCATTCCCGGAATAGTTGTTCATCAGGAACACGCAGAGATCAGCGAGATCATCCACATACAAAAACTCCCGCAGGGGGCTGCCATCGCCCCAGCAGGTAACGCTATCGCGTCCCTCAACCTTCGCCTCATGGAAGCGACGGATGAGCGCCGGCAGCACATGGCTGTGCGTGGGATGATAGTTGTCGTTTGGCCCGTAGAGATTGGTCGGCATCACGGAGATATAGTCCGTGCCATACTGGCGGTTGAGAAATTCGCAATATTTCAGGCCGCTGATTTTTGCCAGCGCATATGCCTCGTTGGTCTTTTCCAGTTCGCCGGTCAAAAGGCAGCTTTCCGGCATCGGCTGCGGCGCCATACGCGGATAAATGCAGCTGCTGCCAAGGAATTCCAACTTTTTGCATCCATTTTGCCACGCAGAATGGATGACGTTCATTTCCAATATCATGTTATCGTACATGAAGTCTGCCAAAGCCTCGCGGTTGGCCACGATGCCGCCCACCTTTGCCGCCGCCAGAAACACATATTCCGGCTTTTCCTCCGCAAAGAAGCGTTCCACCGCCTCTTGCCGGCAAAGATCCAATTCCTTATGCGTACGCGTAATAATATTGGTATAGCCCTGGCGCTCAAGCGCGCGTACAATGGCGCTGCCTACCATGCCGCGATGGCCCGCCACATAAATCTTTGCGTTCTTCTCCATCATCTTTGTCAACCCCTTTCCTGCTCCGCGACCCGCATGGCCTTTTCGCGCTTCGCCAACTTCCGGTCATGCTTTGCCATGATCTCAACAAGTTGTTCGTAGCTGGTCTTTTGCGGGTTCCAACCCAGCACAGTCCTTGCCTTGGTGGGGTCTCCCCAGAGGTTATCCACATCCGTGGGGCGGAACCAACGCGGGTTGACGCATACAAGCATCCTGCCTGTGGCGGCGTCGTAGCCCTTTTCCTCAACGCCTTCGCCTTCCCAGCGCAGGGCAATGCCGTTGGCCGCAAACGCCTTTTCGGTGAAATCACGCACGGTATGCTGCACGCCCGTGGCGATGACAAAATCATCCGGCTCGTCCTGCTGCAAAATCAGCCACATGCACTCCACGTAGTCCTTGGCATATCCCCAATCGCGCAGGCTGTCCAAATTGCCCAGCTCCAGGTGATCCTGCAATCCCTCCGCGATGCGGCCGGCCGCCAATGTAATCTTGCGCGTGACGAAATTTTCGCCCCTGCGCTCGGATTCATGGTTGAATAAAATGCCGTTTACGGCGAACATTCCATACGCCTCGCGGTACTCCTTCGTGATCCAGAAGCCGTACTGCTTAGCCACCGCATAGGGGCTGTAAGGATGGAAGGGCGTCGTCTCCCGCTGCGGCACTTCCTCCACCTTGCCGTAAAGCTCCGAAGTGGAGGCCTGGTATACGCGCGTCTTTTTCGTCAGGCCCAATATGCGCACCGCTTCGAGAATGCGCAGCACGCCCAGCGCGTCCACATCGCCCGAATACTCCGGAACGTCAAAGCTCACCTGTACATGGCTCTGCGCCGCCAGGTTGTACAGTTCGTCCGGCTGCACCAGGTTAATGATGCGAATCAGCGAGGAGGAATCGGAAAGATCCCCATCATGCAGCGTAATTCTGTCCAGGATATGATCAATGCGCGCCGTATTGGAAATGGAGGCGCGCCGCGTGATACCGTGAACTTCGTAGCCCTTTTCCAGCAGCAGCTCCGCCAAATAAGAACCATCCTGACCGGTAATGCCGGTGATTAAAGCTTTTTTCATGACAAAAAACCTCCCATGCAACGTCCTTTGGTACTATACCATATAGCCCGCAAACATTGAATGGGAGATTTTGTCCACTTCTAGCATTTTATTGCTTTTTATGATATACTGTTTGTGAAACGCTGCGTAGGCAGTGCGCGCCCGCAAGGGCCGCTTTGGAAGGGATGGCATACATGCAGGATACGCTTTTTCACGGCGATCTCGTCACTTCGAAACGCATACTCTATACGCCTTCCGGCTTCGCCAAACGCACTTTGTTGCATTTGCAGGAAATTGGCGAGCTGGAAGCCCGCAGGCCGCACGTCAGCCAACGCGACGGCCTTTCTTCCTATCTTTTTTTCATTGTCCTGCGCGGCTCGGGCGAGCTTGCCTACCGGCAAACCGTGCATCCGCTTTCGGTGGGAGACTGCATATTCGTCGATTGCAAACAGGGGTACGCGCACAGCACCTCTGCCGATCTTTGGACGCTCAAATGGATACATTTTTTCGGCCCGGAGCTGCGCGGCGTATACGAAAAATATGTGGAACGCGGCGGCCAGGCGGTGTTCTCTCCCGGCAACATATCGTCCTTTCTGGAGCTGTGGGAGAGAATGTTTTCCATTGCCGCATCGGCAGAATACATCCGCGACATGCGCATCAACGAACTCCTTGCCGCATTGCTCACGCTTCTGATGGAGAACAGCTGGAATCCCTCGGGCGGCAGGAGCGTCCGCGGCAAGCGGCAGAACCTGCAACAGGTGCGCGACTATCTGGACGAAAACTTCGCGCAGAAAATCTCGCTGGACGCGCTTTGCGGACGGTTTTACATGAGCCGTTCCCATCTGTCGCGCGCCTTCAAGGCGCAATTCGGCGTCAACATTTCCGAATACCTGCTCGGCCTGCGCATCACGCGCGCCAAGCAGCTCTTGCGCTTTTCCAGCGACTCTGTGGAGGATATCGCCTCCGCCTGCGGCATCGAGGACGCAAATTTCTTTGCGCGCACGTTCAAAAAGGTCGAAGGAATCTCGCCCAGTCATTTTCGCGCATTGTGGAAATCGTAACGCCACCCTGCTAAATCAGTATGCAGTCCCAAACATCAATGTCGCTATCCTGGAACACTTCTTTCAGGCGCTGATGTATTTCTGCTTTCGCTCCGCCCTTTTTGAGGACGACTTGCAAAAAGCCCCCACCGCCCGCGCCGCAGATCATGCGGCCGTCGATCAAGTCTTCCATAGTGGCGAATATCTGGTCAATCAACGTATTGGTGCTGCCTGCGTCGATCTTTTTGCTCAGCTCCCAATGTTGCGTTAAGAGTTCAGCAAAGGCGTCCACATTGCCGCGTTCCAGTTCAAAACGCATCAGTGCCGCGATTCTCTGGATCTCATTGAGCGCGTAAAGCGCCTCCGGTTCGTTGCCGATATAGCGCCCCACCACGTCGCGCAAGAGGCTGCGGGCCAGGCGGCGCTGGCCGGTATAGACCAAGCAGAATCGCTCGTTGAGTTCCGCCAGCGCATTTTCCGGGACGCATACATGCTGGACGCTGATTTCCTGTTTAAGGCCGGGGCGTGAAGTGGTGTACTTGATACCATTGCTCAGCCCGCCAACCTGGTCCTGCCAGCCGCCGCCCGTGGACATGATCTGTTCCATACACAGCACATGGTCATAGAGATCCTCTTCGCTATGCTCAATACCCATGAACTCAAACAGCGCCTTGACGCAGGCCGCGGCCAGAATGCTGCTTGTGCCCAGGCCGCTGCCCTTGGGCACGCCTGTGACCTCCGTTTGCATGCGGAATCCGCCGCCCAGACGGTTCAGGATTTCTTCGAGGTTGCCACCCTGAACCGGGAGAATGCCGCAGGCCAGCAAGGCCGCCTTTTGCAGCGCGAATGGATCGTATGGGTCGCCCGTCTGTTGCAGCGGCTCTATGGAGGTAAATTCGCCATGCGTATCCATATCGCGGCTGTCAAAGACGATCTTGCACTCCTTGAGACGTGTCAGCGTCACCTCTACCGGCTTCTTTCCGTTGAGGAGAATGGCCGCGTTGAGCACTGTGCCGCCGTTTTCATTGCAATACGGCGGCGTATCGCTCCATCCGCCGCCCCAGTTTACGCGCAGAGGAAGCGCCACGCGATGGCTGTCTCCGGTCATGCGGCAATGCTCGTTGAAATGCAGTTCTCTGAGCGTACCCTCCAGAACGCCCATCTGAATTTGCTTGAAAGCCGCGGCAATATAGCCATCTCCGTCCACACCGCCAAGCGCACAGCCTATGTAGTAGTTGAGGCGCATGGCCGCGCCAAAACCGCCCCTGCGGAGTCGTTCTTCAAGCCACTCCTGTTGGATTGGGGTGAGCGCCGCCGTTTGCAATACAGAGGCTCCCTCCCGTGCGGGAATCTGCTGCCGGATCATTTTGGCTATGCGATCCATTCTCACGAGTTCCTGCATGCGTTTATCCCAAGCGATCAACGCGCCGGAATCCGCGTCGTTAAACCCGGAGCGCAGGCTCTTGCGTTCGGCCTTGCGCCACGCATCCACATCTCCCTGGCCCTGCGCCATGTCGTAGAGATTGAGGGCGGCGGACACGGCCTCGTTGATCGTAGCACAGGCCGGATATAGCTCCGCCTCCCACAGCGTATGACCGTCGCCGTTCCACAGCTCTGCAATATCGAGCTGATTGCGCTCCACAAAGTCGCGCAGGGAATGCCCGAGGAAAGAACAATCTTCTTCCAGCCGTCCCTTCGGATTGTCGTCCACGCCATAAATGCGCACGACAAAGCGCCCATCGCGTTGCTTCAGCCCATGCAGCACCACGTTGTCCGGAATGGAGGCGTTGCGTATATCCACATAAGACAATAGAACGTTGTTACCTATCGTTACACCATGATGTACATAGCTGACCTCTAAGTACACATCTTTACCGCACTTCGCATGATCAGAAAGCACGCTATTATAGCCCGCGACATCCGTCCGATGTATACTGCTGTTGACGTGCTTTTCCCACCCAATATGTCTATATGCCTCAATTTCGTCAGACATCAAACGCATGATCTCACGCGTGGTGCCAAAATGGATAAATTTTGCCGGCGCGAGCCGCAACAGTTTCATATGGAATGGATGCAACGCCTTCCAAACCGCCGCTCGCGCTTCACGTAGTTCCTCACAAAACTCTCCCTCAGGTTTTTCCTGATAGAATGCCTCCAGCGTAGACTCGACCGCCAAAGGATAGAGAAAATCGCCATACAAGGACAACCTTACAGT
>DVFZ01000027.1 GCA_018712945.1 Candidatus Pullichristensenella stercorigallinarum
TGGGACAACGCCATCGTGATCGCAGCGGTCAAAGTGGTCTTGCCGTGGTCTACGTGGCCGATCGTGCCGATGTTTACATGCGGCTTCGTGCGCTCAAATTTTGCCTTCGCCATGATGATATCCTCCTAAAATCAATGCTTTCTGCCGAGAATCTTGTCGGCGATATTGGTGGGAACTTCTTCGTAGTGGGCAAACTGCATGGTATAGGTGCCACGGCCCTGCGTCTTGGAGCGCAGGTCGGTGGCGTAGCCAAACATCTCCGACAGCGGCACCAGGCCGTCGATGGAGTGCAGCCCCGCGTGCATGTCCATGCCGGTAACGCGGCCGCGCCGGGCGGTGATATCGCCCATGACGTCGCCCATGTACTCGTCCGGCACGACGACCTCGATTTTCATCATCGGCTCCAACAGCGCGCAGTCGGCCTTGGCCAGCGCGTCCTTAAACGCCATGGAACCGGCGATCTTGAAGGCCATCTCGCTGGAGTCTACCTCGTGGTAGGAGCCATCCAGCAGCGTGGCGGAGAAATCGACAACCTCGTGGCCGGAGAGCAGGCCGCTCTGGGCCGCCTCGCGGATGCCCTGGTCGATGGGGGCGATGAACTCCTTGGGAATCACGCCGCCGACGATCTTGTTGATGAACTCATAGCCCGAACCCGGCGCGCGCGGCGCGATTTCGATCACGCAATGCGCGTACTGGCCGTGGCCGCCGGTCTGGCGCACATAGCGCGCTTCGGCCTTGGCCGGGCGGCGGATGCACTCTTTGTAGGCGACCTGGGGCTTGCCCACGGTGGCCTCCACGCGGAATTCGCGCAGCAGGCGGTCTACGATGATCTCCAAGTGCAGCTCGCCCATGCCGGCGATGATGGTCTGCCCGGTGGATTCATCGGTGTAAGTCTTAAAGGTGGGGTCTTCCTCGGCAAGACGGACGAGCGCCAGGCTCATCTTGTCCTGTCCGGCCTTGGTCTTGGGCTCAATGGCCACGCGGATGACCGGCTCCGGGAATTCCATGCTTTCGAGGATGATGGGATTGCCCTCGGCGCAGAGCGTGTCGCCCGTAGTGGTTTCCTTGAGGCCCACGGCAGCGGCAATGTCGCCGGCGTAGATTTCATCCATCTCCTCGCGATGGTTGGCGTGCATGCGCAGAATGCGGCCAATGCGCTCGCGCTTGCCCTTGGTGGAGTTATAGACATAGCTGCCCGCCTTCAGGCTGCCCGAATAGACGCGGAAGAAGGCCAGCTTGCCCACGAACGGGTCGGCCATAATCTTGAAAGCCAGGGCGCTGAACGGCTCCTTGTCGTCGGCCTTGCGCTCGATGACCTCATCGGAGTCTTTCTTGGTGCCCTGTACCGGGGGAATATCCAGCGGGGAGGGCAAAAAGTCTACGATGGCGTCGAGCAGGGGCTGCACGCCCTTGTTGCGATAGCTGGTGCCGCACAACACGGGGGTGAGCTTACCGGCGATGGTGGCCTTGCGAATGCCGGCCATCAATTCGTCGTATGTCAGTTCCTCGCCGTCGAGGTACTTCATCATCAGCTCGTCGTCGGTTTCAGCCACGGCCTCCATCAGGGTGGCGCGCGCCTCTTCCGCCGCGTCCTTGAGCTCGGCGGGGATCTCGGTTTCGTCGATAGTGTTGCCCAGGTCGTCCGTGTAGATCTCCGCCTTCATCTTCAGAAGGTCAATCAGGCCCTTGAAATCGGCCTCGGAGCCAATGGGCAGCTGGATCGGCACGGCGTTGGCCTGCAAACGCTCTTTCATCATGGAGACCACGCGGTAAAAGTCCGCGCCGACGATGTCCATTTTGTTGACATAGGCCAGCCGCGGCACCTGATACTTGCTTGCCTGACGCCAGACGGTTTCGGACTGTGGCTCTACGCCGCCCTTGGCGCAGAACACCGCCACCGCGCCGTCCAGCACGCGCAGCGAACGCTCGACCTCCACGGTGAAATCAACGTGGCCGGGCGTGTCTATAATGTTGATCTGATGTCCGCGCCATTCGCAGGTGGTGGCGGCGGAAGTAATGGTGATGCCGCGCTCCTGCTCCTGTTCCATCCAGTCCATGGTCGCCATGCCTTCGTGCACCTCGCCGAGGCGGTGCGTCCTGCCGGTATAGAACAGGATGCGCTCGGTGGTGGTGGTCTTGCCGGCGTCGATGTGCGCCATGATGCCGATGTTGCGGACGTGGTCAAGGGAATGCGTTCTAGCCACGAAAATTTCTCGCTTTCTTTCAGGATTTTGGGGCGATTAACACGGGTTTGACACACGTGTGTTTATTTTAACATGCCCCGTATAGCCGGTTTCAGCGCGCGACAAGTACGCCGCGCGCTGAAGAAACAGGAAAAAACGGTGAATTACCAGCGGTAATGCGCGAAAGCCTTGTTCGCCTCGGCCATCTTGTGCATATCCTCGCGGCGCTTCACGGCGTTGCCGGTGTTGTTGGCGGCGTCCATGATCTCGCCAGCCAGCTTGTCGGACATGTTGCGCTCGCCGCGCTTGCGGGCGAAAGTCACCAGCCAACGCAAAGCCAGCGTCTGACGGCGCTCAGGGCGAATCTCAATCGGCACCTGGTAGGTGGTACCACCAACGCGGCGCGCCTTGACTTCCAGGGAAGGCATGATGTTGGAAAGCGCCTGGTTGAACACTTCCAGGGCCTCTTGGCCGGTCTTCTCGGCGACCTTGTCAAACGCCTCATAGCACACAGCCTGGGCCACGCCGCGCTTGCCATCGTACATAATCTGGTTGATGAGCTTGGTCACAACCACGGTTCCATATACAGGATCCGGAAGCACTTCGCGCTTCGGGATAAATCCACGTCTGGGCATTGTAGTCCCTCCTAAATCGAATGATAGACGTAAGCGACAAAGAAACGTTGGGCGTACCGGCCAAGGCGGGGATGTTGGCGCATCCGCGGCTTTCCGGCCGCTTTGCGGATGGGCGCGCGCTCCCACGTTCCAAATGGCGTGCGCGCTTTTCCACACAACGGCAGGCGCCGGTAACTTTCAAAACCCGATGGTTATTTCTTGGGCCGCTTGGCGCCGTAGAGGGAGCGACCCTGCATGCGCTTGGCAACGCCCGCGGCATCCAACGTGCCACGAATGATGTGGTAACGCACGCCAGGCAGATCGCGCACCTTGCCGCCGCGGATCAGCACAACCGAGTGCTCCTGCAGGTTGTGGCCGATACCGGGGATGTAGCAGGTACCTTCGATCATGTTCGTCAGGCGAACACGGGCGATTTTACGCAGCGCCGAATTGGGCTTCTTGGGGGTCTGCGTCTTAACAGACAGGCAGACGCCGCGCTTCTGCGGGCAATTCTGCAGAATCGGCGAATTCGACTTGCTGGTTACTTTCTCCCTACCCTTGCGGATCAACTGATTGATCGTCGGCATGGTATAGAAGCACCTCCTGAGTGGTTTGGGTCTCCATGGGAAGGATTTTGGCCTTCCCTGCCTCTATATACACTTCCGCAACCCTGGAAGGCAATAGCTTGTTTAACGGCGGATGCCGGCGGAGGCGGTTTTGACCTCCACGCCGCAAGCCTGGCCGAGCTGCTTCATGCTGGCAACTTCGACAAGGCGCACGCCGGCTTCTTCACAGGCCGCGCGCACCTGGCGGGCGATGAACAGATCCGCGTCCATGGCCAGATACGCCTCGGCGATCTCTCCGGCGGAAATGGCGCGCAAAAGCCTGCGCGTGCCGACAACCTTATCGGCGTTTTTCAGCTTTTCCAGCTCCAACATGGCGCGCCCTCCTTTTCAGCATCCAAACCCCTTGATGATACCATCGAAAGGGCATTCTGTCAAGTAAAAACAATTTGACAAAGGAAAGGCGGGCGCGCCCCGCTAGTTTGTTCCGGCGCCAAAGAGGCGGTTGAGTTCGAGCATGGAAGACTCGTCTGCAAAAGCGAGGATATACTGCCCTGCGTGAATGACCGTATCGCCATGGGGAATGATCATTGTGTCGTCCTCATAAATGGCGATCAGCAGGGCGCGCGCGGGCAGACTGATATCGGCCACGGCTTTGCCGGCATTGGGGGAGTGATAGTCTACATGCACGCGGACAATGGAATATTCGCCTTTGGACAGGCGCATCAGCGTCATGATGGACTGGTAGTTCATTTCGTCGGCAACCATATGGCCGATCAGATCCGCCTGGTTGATCTTTACATCTACGCCCATGCCTGCGTTGAACAGCCATGCATTGCGCGGATTGTTTACGCGGGCGACGACTTTGGGCACGTCATATTCAAACTTTGCCATCATGGCCGCCGCAAGATTGGTTTCATCGTTGCCTGTTGCGCATACCAGCGCGTTGCAGCCGCGAACTCCGGCTTTTTCCAGAAGCAGCGCGTCCGTACCGTCGCCCACCAGGATACATTCTTTCTTCAGGCCGTTTTTTTCCAGCGCCTGAAGGGCCTTGCCCTTGTTTTCGATGACGGCCACGCTGTTGCCGTTTTCCAGAAGCAGGCTGGCAATATACCCGCCGACCTGCCCGCCTCCAATGATGATTACCTTCATTGCTGTTTCTCCCTTTCCGCTATAGTTGCAGCATATCCCGGGCCAACGTCATGGAATCGGCGCTGATTGCCAGATACAATATGTCGTTGTATTCACAGCGCGCGTCCTCCTCCGCCAGCATGGAGATTCCCTGCCGCTCCAGGGCGACGGTGCGGATTTTTCCGGCGATATTCAGGCTGGCCAGCCCGGTTCCCACAAGGCTGTTGGGCACGCGGATTTTTACAAGCTGCGCGCCGTCTCCCAGTTGGCGTATTACGCGCCAACTGCGGTTGCCTTCCAGGTATTCCACCACGTTATCCAACCCCAGCCGCGTGATGGACACGGTGTAGATCCCCATGGACTCGAACATTCTGGCGCGAATGGGGTCGTACATGCGCGCGATGACGGTGGGAACGTGGAATACGTTTTTAGCAATGTTGGCCACCACAGCGTTCAATGAATCGCTGCTCGTACAGCCAATCAACACGTCTGCGGAGGCGACGCCGGCCTGTTCCAGCACCGCCTTGTCGTAACCGACGCCGCAGATGGTGCGCCCGGTAAACTCTGCGCCCAGCGCATGGAAAGTTTCCGGATCGTTATCGACAACGACGATTTCGTGGTTTTTGCGCGTCAGGTATTCCGCCAGGCGGACGCCAAATTTCCCGCAGCCAATAATCAGAACTTTCATTTTTCAAGGCTCCTTTCTGCGCGGCGCTTGCGCAGCAGTTTCTTTCTTCCTTCTTCAACTCCGAAAACGATGAACGGTATGCAGAGCAGATAGAGCCATTCCACCCACGAAATCGGCGCTGTATTAAAAATGCCGTTTAAGAAGGGGATATACATCAACGCGAGAAGCACCAATACCTCGATGACCAAACCCGCGTTGATATAGCGATTGCTGAAAAGCTTCCGCTTGAATACCGATTCATAATCCGTGCGGTTATTCAATGCCATGCCCATCTGCGCAAAGATCACGCCGGCCAGCATCATCGTGGTTGCCCGGGCATAGGCGACGCTGCCTTCGGCGGCCAGCGGCATGCCGGGCCAACCATTGAGCAAGTTGGAAAGGAAATAACCGCCCACAGAGAAGATTGTACCCAACAGGCCGTACCAAATAAAACCAACCAGCACCACATTGCGGTTAAGCAGGCGTTCGTTGGCAGGACGCGGCGGTTTTTGCATTACGTCGGCCTCCGCCTGCTCCGCGCCCAATCCCAGTGCCGGCACCATATCCGTACCAATATCAATGGTAAGGATTTGCAAAACAGTCAACGGCACAGGGATCATCCCGCCGGAAAGCAAATACAGCGTAGGCGCCGCCGCTTCCGGAGTATTGCTGTCAAAGATATAGCGCAGGAACTTGCGGATATTATTGTATACGTTTCTTCCTTCTTCAATAGCGCGGACAATCGTGGCAAAATTATCGTCGCTTAAAATCATATCCGCCGCTTCCTTGGCAACATCCGTACCGGTAATTCCCATGGCGATGCCAATATCAGCCTTTTTCAAGGCCGGGGAGTCGTTTACGCCGTCACCGGTCACAGCCACAATATTGCCCATTTCCTGTAAGGCGCAAACAATGCGGTACTTTTGCTCCGGCGCCATGCGGGCGAACACAACTTCGCCTTTGAGCGCATCTTTCAGGGCCGCGTCGTCCATCTCCGCCAGTTCTGATCCAGAAATTACTTTCGCGTCAGGGCTCTGGATAATTCCTATTTTACGAGCAATGCTCTCAGCCGTCAAGCCGTAATCGCCAGTAATCATGATGATTTTGATTCCCGCGCTTCGGCACAGGCGCACCGCATCCTTTACTTCGCTGCGCGGAGGATCCTGCATAGCCACAAGGCCCAAGAAGGTCAGGTTCGTTTCGATATTCTCCGCGGTATATTCGCTAATGGACGGGGGCAAGGACGCATCTTCCTTGCATAAGGGGCGGTAGGCCACTGCCAAGACGCGCAGGCCTTCTCTTGCATAGCGGTCGTTTGCCTGCATAATGCGGTCACGGTCTTCCTGCCGCATTGGCCGCGAAGCGGAGCCGTCAAAGCAACGCGCGCTCAATTCCATGATTTCCTTGGGCGCGCCCTTGACAAAGGCGATACGGCGAGCACCCTCGAAGGAATCGCGCAACTGATGCACGGTTGTCATGCGTTTCCGGCAGGAATCAAAAGGCAATTCCATAATACGGGGAAATGCCTGCTTGAGATTTTCCAAATTCATCCCCGCTTTTTGCGCAACCACGCCAAGGCAGGCTTCCGTCGGATCCCCCAGCACTGTGTATCGCTCTTTTCCCTCCTCCGGAGGAATCAATTTGGCGTTGCAGCATAGGGCCGCGCCGCTGAGCAACCAGCGCAATGCGCTACTGTTGGCCGCTGTAACCACCGTTTCGCCGTCACGAATTTCTCCCTGGGGCGCGTACCCCTCGCCGCTGACGGTCATTTCCGCACGCAGGTTCCACAGGTGGTTGACTGTCATCTCATTCTGCGTGAGCGTTCCTGTCTTATCCGAACAAATCACGTTGGTGCACCCGAGCGTTTCAACGGCGGACAGTTTCTTCACAAGCGCGTGCTCTTTGGCCATTTTTTGTACAGCTACAGCCAACGAAAGCGTTACCGCCGGCAACAGCCCTTCCGGGATAAAGGCGACAATCATTCCCAAGGCAAACAAAAACGCTTCCATCCATGGATCTTTCACCAGGAATACGGCGATCAGGAAGAATACAAGGCCAATGCTAAAAGAGATTGCCGCGATCTGCTTGGTCAGTATATTCAATTCCTTCTGCAATGGGGAAAGGCTCTTTTCCGTGTTCTGGGTCAGATTTGCGATTTTGCCAAACTCACTGTTTGCCCCCGTTGAGACGGCCACCGCCCGGCATGTCCCGGCCGCGGCGGCAGTTCCGGAAAACACTATATTGTCCGCCTCCAGGAAACCGCATTGCCGGCGCAGAGCGTCGCCGCTTTTATGAACGGGATTGCTCTCGCCGGTAAGCGTTGACTGGTCGGCGCAAAAGTCGTTGCACTGTAGTATTCTGGCGTCCGCGCTAATGCGGTCTCCTTCCTCTAAAATGAGGATATCTCCGGGGACGATATCCGCTGCCAGCACTTTCTTTTCTGCACCGTCACGCACCACGCGGGCATAGGAAGGCAGCATTTTTTGCAAGGCATTGGTCGCTTTTTCCGCCTTGAATTCCTGAAAAAAGGAGAATAGCCCGTTAATCAGGTTAACGCAAAAAATGGCAACGCCCAGCTCTGGCGCTCCCGAAAGGATCGCCATGACGCCGCCGCCCCACAAAAGCAACGCCATTAGGCTTGTGAAATTCGCCAACAGTTTCTTCAGCAGGCTGGCCTGTTTGGGCGGAGGCAGTTCATTTTTGCCATATTTGTGCAAGCGTGCCTCCGCTTCAGCCTGCGTCAACCCGCGCATGTTGCTGTTCATCAACGCGCAGGCTTCTGCCGGTGATACATATGGTATTTTCTCTTTGACGCTTGAAACTTCTGGATACATGCTGTTCTTTTCCATGGTTCCTTTCACCCGTAAAAGATTTCCCTGAATACCGCTGCCCGGCATTCGCCAGGATCTGGCGTGCTGGCCGGGCATACACTGGTCTTCCCGCCGTGACCGGCCTCTCAGACACAACGCGAATTCAGTACGCCAAAGTATATAAGAGGAGCCGCCAAATGTCAACGCGAATGCGCAAAGCAATATATAATATTTATGCCCCAGCGCCCCAATATCAACCGGCGCCGGCAGAAATATTGGCAGACGGAGCTTTAATCCAAAAATAAAGCAGGGCGGGAGAGTTTCCTCCCCCGCCCATAGCGTGGTAGCGTTAGTATGCCTCGTGAATCTCGATATCCCGATAGCGCTTCATGCCGGTGCCGGCGGGAATCTGCTTGCCGATGATGACGTTCTCCTTCAGGCCCAGCAGCGGGTCCACCTTGCCCTTGATGGCGGCTTCGGTGAGCACGCGCGTGGTTTCCTGGAAGGACGCCGCCGAAAGGAAGCTTTCCGTGGCCAGCGCGGCCTTGGTGATGCCAAGCAGGGTGCGCTTGGCCGAGGCCGGACGGCCGCCGGCTTCGAGCGTCTTGCGGTTGGCGCGGTCGAAGCGGAAGATATCCACCAGGGATCCGGGCAGCAGGTCGGTATCGTTGGCGTCCTCCACCTTGACCTTGCGCAGCATCTGGCGCACGATGACCTCGATGTGCTTGTCGGCGATTTCCACGCCCTGACGGCGGTAAACCGACTGCACTTCCTTGACCAGGTAGTCCTGCACGGCCTTGACGCCGAGGATACGCAAAAGGTCGTGCGGGTTGATGGAGCCTTCGATCAATTCATCGCCGGCCTCCACCACGTCGCCGTCCTCAACCTTGAGCTTGGCGCCGTAGTTGATCGGGTATTCCTTGGTTTCGGCCTCGCCCTCGTTGGAAACGATGGTGAGCTTGCGGCGCTTTTTCACATCCTGGGAGATATGCACCGTGCCGCTGATTTCCGCCAGCGTGGCTTCGCGCTTGGGCTTGCGGGCCTCGAACAGCTCTTCCACGCGGGGAAGACCCTGGGTGATATCGTCGCCGGTGGCCACGCCGCCGGTGTGGAAGGTACGCATGGTCAACTGCGTGCCCGGCTCGCCGATGGACTGGGCGGCGATGATGCCCACGGCCTCGCCCACATCCACGAGCTTGCCGTTGGTCATGTTCGCGCCGTAGCAACGCGCGCACACGCCGGAGGCCGACTGGCAGGTCAGCACGCTGCGCACGGTGACCTCCTTGATGCCCGCCGCGCAGATGCGGTTGGCGATGTCGTGGTCGATCAGCTCGTTGGTGGCGACGATGACCTCGCCGGTATTGGGGTCGATCACGTCCTCGGCGGCCACGCGGCCACGGATGCGGTCGTTGAGGGATTCGATGACGTCGTCGCCGTCGCGGATGTCGCTGACCTTCAGGCCGCGCACCTTTTCGCCATGGGCGGCGAAGCAGTCCACTTCGCGGACGATGTTTTCCTGCGACACGTCCACCAGACGGCGGGTCATGTAGCCCGAGTCGGCGGTACGCAGGGCGGTATCGGCCAGCGACTTACGGGAGCCGTGCGAGGAGAGGAAGAACTCCAGCACCGACAGGCCCTCGCGGAAGTTGGCGCGGATGGGCAGCTCGATGATCTTGCCCGAAGGCGAGGCCATCAGGCCGCGCATGCCGGCGAGCTGACGGATCTGGTTGATGGAACCGCGCGCGCCCGAGGTGGCCATCATGTTGATGGGGTTGAACTCGTCCAGCGCGTCCATAACCTTCTTGGTGACGTCGTTGGTGGCCTGCTCCCAGATGCGGATCACCGAGGAGTAGCGCTCGTTTTCGGACATGCGGCCGCGGCGGAAGGCGCGTTCGATGTTGTGCACCTCGTTTTCCGCGTCCTGCAAAATGGTGGCCTTCTCCGGCGGCACGATGATGTCGGCCACGGAAACGGTCAGCGCGCCGCGCGTGGAGAACTTGAAGCCCAGCGCCTTGATGTCGTCCAACATCTGCGCGGTGATGGTGACGCCGTGGGTGCGGTAGCAGTCATCCACGATGCGGCCGAGCTGCTTTTTGCCCACAACTTCGTCGATTTCAAGCTGGAACATGTCGTCGGCGCAGTTGCGCGGCTTGGTGCCCAAATCCTGGGGAATGGCGTTGTTGAAGATCACGCGGCCGATGGTGGTTTCGACGATCTTCTGGTATTCCTCGCCCTGCCAGGTGCGCTTCAGGCGGATATGGCACTTGGCCTGGAGGGACAATTCGCCCGTGGCATAGGCCATCAGCGCCTCGTCCACGTCGGTGAAATACTTGCCCTCGCCCTTGGCGCCGGGGCGGATGATGGTCAGGTAGTAGCAGCCGAGCACCATGTCCTGCGTGGGGGACACGACGGGCTTGCCGTCCTGGGGCTTGAGGATGTTGTTGGCCGAGAGCATCAGGAAGCGGGCCTCGGCCTGAGCCTCCATGGAAAGCGGCACGTGCACGGCCATCTGGTCGCCGTCGAAGTCGGCGTTGAAGGCGGTACAGCACAGGGGATGCAGCTTCAGCGCCTTGCCCTCCACCAGCACCGGCTCAAAGGCCTGGATGCCGAGGCGGTGCAGCGTCGGGGCGCGGTTGAGCATCACGGGATGGTCCTTGATGACGCTTTCCAGCACGTCCCACACCTCGGGGCGCACGCGCTCCACGGCGCGCTTGGCGGTTTTTACGTTCACGGCCATGCCCTGGTTGACCAGCCGCTCGATGACGAAGGGCTTGAACAGCTCCAGCGCCATTTCCTTGGGCAGGCCGCACTGATACAGCTTCAGCGACGGGCCGACCACGATAACGGAACGGCCGGAGTAGTCCACGCGCTTGCCCAGCAGGTTCTGGCGGAAGCGGCCCTGCTTGCCGCGCAGCAGGTCGGACAGGCTCTTGAGCTGCCGTCCGCCCGCGCCGGTAACGGGGCGGCCGCGGCGGCCGTTGTCGATGAGGGCGTCCACGGCCTCTTGCAGCATGCGCTTTTCGTTGCGCACGATGATGTCCGGCGCGCCCATTTCCAGCATGCGCTTTAGGCGGTTGTTGCGGTTGATGACGCGGCGGTAGAGGTCGTTCAAATCGGCGGTGGCAAAGCGGCCGCCGTCGAGCTGCACCATGGGGCGCAGCTCCGGGGGGATGACCGGCACCACGTCCAGAATCATCCACTCGGGCTTGTTGCCGCTGGTGCGGAAGGCCTCGACCACTTCCAGGCGCTTGATGATGCGCTGGCGCTTCTGGCCCTCGCTGTCGCGCCGGGTTTCGCGCTCGGAAAGCTCCTGCAATTCGCGGCGCAATTCTTCCGAGAGCGCGTCCAGGTCGATTTCGCGCAGCATTTCGCGCACGGCCTCGGCGCCGATGCCGACGCGGAATTCCCAGCCGCCCTCCTGCGCCTGCTGCTTCTTCATCTGGTATTCAGCCTCGGAAAGCAGCTTATACTTTTCCAGGCCCGGCATATCGCCGGGATCGAGCACAATATAGCTGGCGAAGTAGAGCACCTGCTCCAGCGCCCGGGGGCTGATGTTTAAAAGCGTACCCATACGGCTGGGGATGCCCTTGAAGTACCAGATATGGCTCACGGGCGCGGCCAGCTCGATATGGCCCATGCGCTCGCGGCGCACCTTGGCCTTGGTGACCTCTACGCCGCACTTATCGCACACCACGCCCTTGAAGCGGGTGCGCTTGTACTTGCCGCAGTTGCACTCCCAGTCCTTGGTGGGGCCGAAGATGCGTTCGCAAAACAGGCCGTCGCGCTCGGGCTTGAGGGTGCGGTAGTTGATGGTCTCTGCCTTTTCGACCTCGCCGTGCGACCACTGGCGGATCTTCTCCGGGGAGGCCAGTCCGATCTGAATAGAGTCAAGATTCGTAAGTTCAAACAAGCAGCCTCGCTCCCTTCGATATTAGAAATCGTCGTCCAATCCCAGGTCGTCGTCGCCCAATTCGAGGTCGTCGAAATCGAAGTCCTCGGCCTCGGTGTTTTCCTCCTCGGCGGCGAATGCCTCGGGGGTAATGGAGGGCACGAGTTCTTCCTTGAATTCGCTTTCGCGGTCGTAGGGATCTTCATCGAGATCCTTGAGCTCGATTTCCTGCTTGTCGGCGTTGAGCACCTTGATATCCAGCGCCAGCGACTGAAGTTCCTTAATCAGCACGCGGAAGGACTCGGGAATGCCCGGCTCGGGGATGTTCTCGCCCTTGACGATGGCCTCGTAGGTCTTGACGCGGCCCACGGTATCGTCGGACTTGACGGTGAGGATTTCCTGCAAAACATGGCTGGCGCCGTAGGCTTCCAGCGCCCACACTTCCATCTCGCCGAAGCGCTGGCCGCCGAACTGGGCCTTGCCGCCCAGGGGCTGCTGCGTCACCAGCGAGTACGGGCCGGTGGAACGGGCGTGGATCTTGTCGTCTACCAGGTGGTGCAGCTTGAGCATATACATATAGCCCACCGTCACCTTGTTGTCAAACGGGTCGCCCGTGCGTCCATCGTAGAGCTGCAATTTGCCCTCGATGTTGATGCCGCACTTGGAGAACTGGATGGCCGGGCGGCCGTTTTCGTCAAAGAGCGGTTCCTCGGGCAGATGCGAGGCCTTTTCCAGCTGCTCCTGTATGTCGTTTTCGTCCGCGCCGTCGAATACGGGGGTGGCCACATGCCAGCCCAACGCCTTGGCGGCCAGGCCGAGGTGCACTTCCAACACCTGGCCGATGTTCATACGGCTGGGCACGCCCAGCGGGTTCAGAACGATATCCAGCGGCGTGCCGTCGGGCAGGAAGGGCATGTCCTCTTCCGGCAGGATGCGGCTGACCACGCCCTTGTTGCCGTGGCGGCCGGCCATCTTGTCGCCCACGGAGATCTTGCGCTTCTGGGCGATGTAGACGCGCACCATCTGGTTCACGCCCGGGGACAGTTCGTCGCGGTTTTCGCGGGTGAAGATTTTCACATCCACCACGATGCCGAACTCGCCATGCGGCACGCGCAGGGAGGTGTCGCGCACCTCGCGCGCCTTGTCGCCGAAGATGGCGCGCAGCAGGCGTTCCTCGGCGGTCAGCTCGGTTTCGCCCTTGGGCGTGACCTTGCCGACGAGGATGTCGTTGGCGCGCACTTCCGCGCCGATGCGGATGATGCCGCGCTCGTCGAGGTCGCGCAGCGCGTCCTCGCCGACGCCGGGGATGTCGCGGGTGATCTCCTCCGGGCCAAGCTTGGTGTCGCGGGCCTCGGATTCGTATTCCTCGATGTGGATGGAGGTATACACGTCGTCCTTCACCAGCCGCTCGCTGATGAGCACGGCGTCCTCGTAGTTGTAGCCCTCCCAGGTCATAAAGCCGATCAGCACGTTGCGGCCCAGCGAAATTTCGCCCTCGTCGGTGGAGGGGCCGTCGGCGATGACCTGACCCTTTTTGACCATTTCCCCTTCCTTGACGATGGGGTGCTGGTTGATGCAGGTGCCCTGGTTGGAGCGGGCGAACTTGGTCAGGTGATAGCGCATCTCCTCGCCGCTCTCGCCGCGGATGACGATCTCGTCGGCGGTGACGCGGGTGACTACGCCGTTCTCGCGCGAAAGCAGCACAACGCCCGAGTCGCAGGCGGCCTTGTACTCAATGCCCGTGCCCACGTAGGGCGCTTCGGGCTTCAAAAGCGGCACGGCCTGACGCTGCATGTTGGAGCCCATCAGGGCGCGGTTGGCGTCGTCGTTCTCCAGGAAGGGGATCATGCCCGTGGCCACGGAGATCAGCTGCCGGGGGCTGACGTCGATGTAGTCGACCTGCGCGCGATCCACCTCGACGATCTCGTCGCGGCGGCGCACGGTGACGCGCCCGTTTGCGAGCGTGCCGTCCTCGGCGATGGGCTCGTTGGCCTGGGCGATGACGTAGTGGTCTTCCTCGTCGGCGGTCATGTATTCGATGACGTCGGTGACCACGCCGGTGGCCTTGTCGATCTTGCGGTAGGGCGCCTCGATAAAGCCATATTCGTTGATGCGCGCGTAGGTGGCCAAAGAGCCCATCAGGCCGATGTTCGGGCCTTCAGGCGTCTCGATGGGACAGATGCGGCCGTAGTGCGAATAGTGCACGTCGCGCACGGCGAAGGAAGCGCGGTCGCGGTTGAGGCCGCCGGGGCCGAGGGCGTTCAGGCGGCGCTTGTGCGTCAGTTCCGCCAGCGGGTTGGGCTGATCCATGAACTGCGAAAGCTGGCTGCTGCCGAAGAACTCCTTGATGGCCGCCGAAACCGGGCGGATGTTGATCAGATCCTGCGGGCGCACCTTGTCCAGATCCTGAATGGCCATGCGCTCCTTGACCACGCGCTCCAGGCGGGACAGGCCCACGCGGATCTGGTTCTGCAAAAGCTCGCCCACGGAGCGCACGCGGCGGTTGCCGAGGTGGTCGATGTCGTCCACATCGCCGATGCCGTGGAAGAGGCCGAACTGGTAGCTGACGGAGGAGATGATATCGTCTACCAGCACATGCTTGGGCACGAGCTGGTTCGCGGCCTCCTTGAGCGCCTGGTTGAGCGGCAGGCCGTCCTCGCGCACGCGGTTGAGCAGGTTGACCAGCGTGGGCACGTGCACGCGCTCGGTAAAGCTGACCACGCTTTCATCGTACTGGGCGTATAATTCGGGGTCGTAGTCGGCCAGGAAGGGCTTGAGGTAGGCGAAGTTGTTGCCGATGACGCGCATCGTGCGGTCCTCCACCTGCACCACGATCTCGTTCACGCCGGCGTTCTGGGCGCGCTCGGCGGCGTCGCGGGAGAGCACCTCACCCGCTTCGGCGAGGATTTCGCCGGTGTAGGGGTTTTTCACTTCCTCGGCCAGCGTCATGCCCGCCACGCGGCCCGCCAGGGCCAGCTTCTTATTATACTTGTAGCGGCCCACGTGCGCCAGGTCGTAGCGCTTGGGGTCGAAGAACAGGGCGTTTAACAGGCTGGTGGCCGAATCCACCGACGGCGGCTCGCCCGGGCGCAGTTTGTTGTAAATCTCAATCAGGGCTTGGTCCTTGCGGCTCTTGTAGCGCAGTTCGCCCTTGTCGTTCACGGCGGGGGCGTCGCGGGTAATGGTGGCCGAAACGCGCTCGTCGTCGCCGAACATGCGGGTGATTTCCTCGTCGCTTTCCACGCCCAGGGCGCGCAAAAGCACCGTCACCGGCAGTTTGCGGGCGCGGTCGATGCGGGCATAGACGATGCCGTTGGCGTCGGTTTCATATTCAATCCAGGCGCCGCGGTTGGGGATCATCTGCGCGGAATAGAGGAACGCGCCGGTTTTGTCGATCGTGCGGGCAAAATACACGCCCGGCGAACGCACCAGCTGGGAAACGATGACGCGCTCCGCGCCGTTGATGATGAAGGTGCCGTGCTCGGTCATGAGCGGGAAATCGCCCATAAAGACCTCGCTTTCCTTGATCTCATGGGTGTCCCGGTTGGTCAGGCGCACGGTGACTTTCAAGGGCGCGGCAAAGGTGGCGTCGCGCTCCTTGCATTTTTCCACGGTGTACTTGGGCTTGTCGTCGAGCGAGTAGTCGGTGAACTCGAGAATCAGGCTCTCGGAGTAGTCCGTGATGGGGGAGACGTCGGCCAGAACCTCGCGAAGTCCCTCCTTGAGGAAATTCCGATAGGAGTTCTTCTGCACCTCGATCAGGTCGGGTACGGCCAGCGCTTCCTCAATGCGGGCAAAGCTCATGCGCGTGCGCTTGCCCATCTGCACCGGATGAACCATCCAAAAATCACCCCACACTTTCTAATCGAATCGGTAGACAGGTGTGTAAATTCTTTGAGAATTTTTCACGAGTCGGCGGCGACGTTTTGCGGCAAACCATCCAATTTTGCGCCAAAAACACCGTTTTCAAGGCCTTTGGGCGCAAAAAGGGGATATAAATCCACATTATCGCAATGATATATAATATCAAATTGATTTTGCGCTGTCAAGGCTCTTTTTTCCCTGATTTTGGCGAAAACCGCCTGTTTATTCGAAATTTAACATTAAAGTCAAGGTTCTGTCCATAGTTCATTTCCTGCAAAACATTTTTAAAACTGCATGAAATCCTGCAAAAATAGCCCTTTTCGCGCACAGGGAAATGTGCTATAATAGGCGTACAAATTGTACGTTCACGGAAAGGAAGCGCATATTTATGAAAATTGCCATCGGCAGCGACCATGCCGGCTACGACTACCGCCAAATGCTCATTGAACACCTGCGCGCGCAGGGCCACGAAGTCGTCGACTGCGGCTGCCCAACCAAGGAAAGCTGCGATTACCCGGTGTATGGGCGCAAGACGGCGCTGATGGTCAAAAGCGGACAGTGCGAGCGCGGGGTGCTCGTCTGCGGCACGGGGTTTGGCATTTCCCTGGCCGCCAACCGCTTGAGCGGCATCCGCTGCGTCAACTGCACGGATGTGCTCACCGCAAAGATGAGCCGTTTGCACAACGACGCCAACATGATTGCCGTCGGCGCGCGCGTGGTAGGCGAAGATACCGCCAAGCTGCTGGTGGATACGTTCCTGGCCACCGGGCACGAGGGCGGACGGCACGCGCGCCGCGTGGCGCTGATCGACAGCCTGCCGATGGAGTAATGGGCGTTTATCCGCATGTAAAGCGGGGGGCGGACGCGCTGCTTTCGCTGCTGGCGCTGGTCTGCCTGTCGCCGCTGTATCTGGCGCTGGCGTTGGCGGTAAAGCTCACCTCGCCGGGGCCGGCGCTGTTTCGGCAAAAGCGCGTCGGCCGCGGCGGGCGTCTGTTTACAATTTACAAGTTCCGCACCATGCGCACCGATACGCCGCGCGACACCGCCACCCACCTGCTCAGCAACCCGGGGAGCTACATAACGCCCCTGGGCGCTTTCCTGCGCCGTTCCAGCCTGGACGAACTGCCGCAGTTTTTCAACGTATTGAAGGGCGATATGTCCATCGTCGGCCCGCGCCCGGCGCTCTACAACCAGTACGACCTCATCGCCGCGCGGGAAAAGGCCGGGGTAAACCGCGTGCGGCCGGGCATCACCGGCTGGGCGCAGATCAACGGCCGGGACGAATTGCCCCTTCCCGTAAAGGTACAATACGACCGCGAATATGTGGAAAACCTCTCCCTGCGCATGGATGTGCGCTGCTTTTTCGGCTCCATATGGGCCGTTTTGCGCGCCGACGGCGTGCGCGAAGGAGGAACGGGAGGCAAAAAAAGTGCGTAAAGTGCTCATCGCCGGGCAACACAGCTTCATCGGCACGGCCGTGGAGCGCCGCCTGGCGGCCTTTGGCGCGGATTACGAAACCCAATCGCTCAACATGCACGGCGAGGATTGGAAACGCTTTGATTTTTCGCCGTTCGACAGCGTGGTGCATGTGGCGGGCGTCGCCCATGTTTCCCCCAAGCCGGAGCTGCGGCCCCTGTATGAAGCCGTGAACCGCGATTTGGCCGTGGAATGCGGCCGGCGGGCGCGGGACATGGGGGTCAGGCAGTTTATCTTCCTCTCCAGCGCCATTGTGTTTGGGGAGGCGGCCCCGGCCGGGGAAAACCGCGAAATCACCCCGGATACCTCCCCCGCCCCGGCGGGCGCTTACGGGCGCAGCAAGCTCGAGGCCGAACACGGCCTGCGCTCCCTGGAGGACGGGCGCTTCCATGCCGCCATCCTGCGGCCGATGATGGTGTTTGGCGCGGGTTGCAAGGGCAACTACAACCAGCTTTCCGCCCTCGCCCGCCGCTCGCCCATTTTCCCCGACCTTCCCAACCGCCGCGGCGCCGTGTACATAGACGACCTTGCCGAACTGATCCGCCGCCTGGTCGATACCGGCGAGGGCGGCACGTTCCACCCCCAAACCGCCATCGTTTCCACCGCGGACTTTGCCCGCGCCGTGGCCAGGGCGCACGGACGGCATGTGCTCTTTACCCGCGCCTTCAACCCGCTTTTGCGGGCCATGGGCGGCTCGGGCGTTGTGCGCCGCGCCTTTGGGGGCTTTTACTACCGCGAGGACATGGCCGACCACGGCTTTGCGCCCGGCGCGCTTTCGTTTGCGGAATGCGTGGCCAGAACGGAGGAAGGACATGGCTGACCTCACCGCCATCGTGCTGACCAAGAATGAGGAAAAAAACCTGCCGGACTGCCTGCAATCCCTGCGCGGCTTTGCCAGCCGCGTGGTAGTGGTGGATTCCGGCAGCGCCGACCGCACCGTGGAGATCGCCCGCGCGCATGGCGCGGACGTGCTCGTCCATGCCTTTACCAGCCATGCCCGCCAGTTCAACTGGGCGCTGGAAAACGCCAATATACAGACCGAGTGGGTCTTGCGCATCGACGCGGACGAGCGCATGACCGAGGCGGTCAAGGCCGAGTGCGCGCCCATCCTCGCCCTCGGGCGCGAGAGCGGCACAAACGGCATTACGATGGAAGCGAATTTCTACATGCTCGGCCGCCGTTTGCGCTTTGGCGGCGCGAAGAAGCGCAAGCTGATGATCTTCCGCCGCGGCTGCGGCCATATCGAAGACCGGTTTATCGACGAGCACACCATGCTCACCGAGGGCGAGGAGGTCTGCATTCGCGCCCGGTTCGACCACTATGATTTCAAATCCATCGACCACTTCGCAAACAAGCTCAACTGGTACGCCACCCGCGAGGTCATGGACGTGCTGGGCAAAAACGACGGCGACGCGGGCCTGCACAACGCCGGCATCCGCCGCACGCGCAAATTGAAAAACGGCCTGTATTACCGCCTGCCCCGCTTTTTCCGCGTGCTGTGCATCTTCATTTTCCGCTATATCTTTCAGCTCGGCTTTCTGGACGGCGTGCCGGGGCTGATTTATCACTTTATGTACAGTTTCATGTACCGCTTCCTGGTGGACGCCAAGCTCTACGAGGCGCAAAAGACCGGCAAGTACGACCAGACGCTTTCGGCGCTGGAGGCGCGCGACTGATGCGCGTTTTGCATGTATTCACCGTGCCGGTGACGCGCAACGGCATCACCATGTTTGCCCTGCAAAGGCTGCCCGGCCTGCGCGCGGCGGGCGTGGAAGCGGACTTTGCCTCCCCAAACACAGTGGAGGCCGGTTTGCTTGCACAGATTGAGCAGGCGGGCGCGCGCGTATTCGTGGTTCCGCAAAAGCGGCCCTCGCTTTCCTATGTGCGCGCGCTTGCCGCGATCGTGCGCCGGGAAAAGTACGATATTGTCCACGCCCATGGCAACTCGTCCTCGCTGTTTTTTGAAATGCTGGCCGCGTCCCTGGGCGGCTGCCGCGCGCGCGTGGCCCACAGCCACAACACCACCTGCAACCATCTGCGGCAGGACAAATACCTGCGCCCCCTGTTTTACAGAAGCTACACGGCCGCCGCCGCCTGCGGGCGGGACGCGGGCAAGTGGCTGTTTGGCTCGCGGCCGTTTACGGTGCTGCCCAACGCCGTGGACGTGGGGCGCTTCCAATACGACCCCGCCGCCCGCGCCCGCGTGCGCGCCGCGCTGGGCATCGGCGAAGACGAGCTGGTGCTCGGCCATGTGGGGCGCTTCAACGGCCAGAAAAACCACCGCTTCCTGCTGGAAGTTTTCCGGGCGTTGCTGGAATCGGAGCCGCGCGCGCGCCTTTTGCTGGTGGGCGACGGCTATCTGGAAAACGACGTGCGCGCGCAGGCCGCGCCGTTGGGGAATCGTGTGCTCTTTACCGGCGCTGTGCCGGACCCGCAAAACTATCTTTCCGCCATGGACGTCATGGCGCTGCCCTCGCTGTTTGAAGGCTTCCCCACGGTGCTGTTGGAATGGCAGTGCGCGGGGCTGCCCGCCCTGGTGAGCGCGCGCGTAACGGATGAGGCGGCGCTGACGCCGCTGGTGCGCTACCTGCCGTTGGAAGCAGGCGCGCCCGCCTGGGCACGGGCTCTGCTGGAATTGCCCCGGCCGGAACGCCCTGAAGCCTCCGCGCAGGCAGCGCGGGCGCTGCAAGCGGGCGGTTACGCGCTGGAGGACGCGGCGGACGCGCTTATGCGCTTTTACCGGCAGATCATTTGAAAAGCGGGAAACGCAGAGGGAAGAAGGGGATTCGCGGCCAACGTCGAGTATGTGTCTTAGCCGCGTGGCGCTGAATTTTCTGCTTATACCCACCGGGGCTGAACCAGGTATGCGTTCCGCCTTTCCCAAACCTTCATCGCGGCGGCGGGTGCGGACGTGCGGATGAGGCGGCCGCCGCCATCGCCATTCCGGCAAACGCCGTGCCCATTCGGAAATGGTCCTGAATAGAATACGGCTCCTTTGAACGCCGCGGCCGCACGCCGGAGGCGCTCTACTGGCAGGCGCGTTTCGGCGGCAGTAAGGATTTCTTTTTCGAAAACGGGCGGACTGTTCCCTGGCGCGCATAGCGCTGGGCCTGCTTCCCCAAAGCGTTGCGGAAATCCGCCGCGAGAAAAGCGTCCGGCGCATCGCCCGATCGCCGGAAAATCAAACGGCCCCGTCCCGCCGGTGCCTGCCGCTACCGCCTGCGCGGCACGACACAATTTGCCGCCGTGCCCCGCGAAGCTTGACTTGCGGCCCGCCATGGGCTATACTGGTTCTTAATTGCGACCCCGTAAAGGAGGCTTACCGATGGACAACCTGGAAATGCGCATTCTCGAGGTACTCACCGACGACGCGCGCACGCCGGTCGGCCAGATCGCCGTGATGCTCGGCCGCACGGAAGCGGAGATTGCCGCCGCCATCGCGGAAATGGAGGAGCGGCGCATCATTCTCAAATACCCGGCGCTGGTCAACTGGGACAAGGTGGATTCCGGTGAGGTGGAGGCGCTGATCGAGGTGCGCGTCACCCCGCAGCGCGGCCATGGCTTCGACGCCATCGCCGAGCAGATTTACCGCTTCGAGGAAGTACATAACGTCTACCTCATGTCCGGCGGGTACGACCTGCTGGTGATGCTCAAGGCGCCGAGCCTGAAAAAGCTGGCGCTGTTCGTAGCCGAAAAGCTGTCCACCATCGACGGCGTGCTCTCCACGGCCACGCATTTCGTGCTCAAAAAATACAAAAACGAGGGCGTCATCACCGATGAAAAACAGGTAGACAGGAGGCTCAAGGTCACGCCGTGAATTACGATAGCATTCTCTGCCGCCGCGTGGCCGACGTGCCGCCGTCTGGCATACGCAAGTTTTTCGACGTCGTCAGCGAAATGAAGGACGTCATCTCTCTGGGCGTGGGCGAACCGGATTTCAACACGCCCTGGGCATACACCGACGCGGCCATCTATTCCCTGCGCCGGGGGCATACGCACTATACCAGCAACTGGGGCCTGATCGAGTTGCGCCGCGCCATTAACCGCTATCTGACGGGCCGTTTCGATATCGAATACGACCCCGCGGACGAAATTCTCGTCACCGTCGGCGCCAGCGAGGGCATCGACCTGGCCCTGCGCGCGCTGGTGGAAAATGGCGACGAGGTGCTGGTGCCCGATCCCAGTTACGTCAGCTACATGCCCAACATCCGCTTTGCAGGCGGCGTGTGCGTGGGGGTACCCACCACGGCCGAGGACGGCTTCCGCCTCACCCCGGAGCGCCTGCGCGCGGCCATCACCCCGAAAACCAAGGCGCTGATTCTGCCCTATCCCAACAACCCCACCGGCGGCGTGATGGGGCGGGAGGATCTGGAAAAGGTGGCCGACGTGCTGCGCGGCACGCAGATCATGGTCATCTCCGACGAGATCTATGCCGAGCTGACCTACGAGGGCAGGCATGTGAGCTTTGCCTCGCTGCCGGGCATGTGGGAGCGCACTATTACGCTGAACGGCTTTTCCAAGGCCTTTGCCATGACCGGCTGGCGCATGGGCTTTGCCTGCGGCCCGCGCGAAGTGATGGCCGTGATGTGCAAGATTCATCAATACACGATGCTGTGCGCGCCCACGCCCGGCCAATACGCGGCGTTGGAGGCGCTGAACTCCGGCGAACAAAACGACTATGCGGACGTGCGCCGCATGGTGGAAAGCTATGACCGCCGCCGCCGTCTGATTGTAAACGGCTTGCGCGCGGCGGGCCTTGCCTGCCACGAGCCGATGGGCGCGTTCTACGCCTTCCCCGCCGTGCCTGAGGGCATGAACTCGCAGAATTTCTGTGAAAAGCTGCTCTGGGAGCAAAAGGTAGCCGCCGTGCCCGGCGACGCTTTCGGCGAACTGGGCGACGGTTTCTTCCGCTGTTCCTACGCCGCTTCCGTACAAAACATTCAAAAAGCCGTCGATCGCATCGCCGCCTTCGTGGCCGGCGGTGCCGGCGGTGCCGGCAGCCAGAGCTGCCGCGGATGAGCGACGCGCGCCTGCCCCACGAGTAGGGGACAGGCGCGCTTTGTTGCGTTCCGATTGGAGTAAAAGCACGAATAGACGCCGGGCGGCTCACGCGCAGGAGCCGCCCGGCTTGCGTTGTAAGGAACCGGCCGTTGCGCGGCAGCCAATGGGATTCTCAAGGGACAAGTCCCTTGAGCGGGTGCGGGCGGCGCCCGCCGTAACCCCGCCGGACGGGAAAGCAGCCCGGAGGGAAAGAAACGCCGCCCTCCGCCGCCAACCCCGCGCGCCCAAAACGGGGAATCCTGCGCGTGAAAAGATCCCGCCCGCCGCCACCCTTCCAAACCCCCAAAACCGGGCGCGCGCCCTCCCAAAGCGCCCTTGCCCCAACGGGGCAAGCAGCGTCGCCCCGCACCCACACAGCGCCCCTTGCCCCGCAGGGCAAGGCAGCGCCGCTAAAACCGCTTCCCGATCCTTTCTCCAAAGCGGTACAAAAAATCGCTCCCCTTCCCAAAACCCCAAAAACACGCCTGGCGGCTACGCCACACCCCACGTCCTGCCGCATAAGGCCATACGGCCACAATGCAGGCAAAGGCAATCCCCGGGGAAGCGTATCGAGGATTCCCCTGTCTACCGCGCCAAAGCTGTCGCCCCACGCACAACGACAGCCGGACGGCCCCTGCTCCTGGGCCGTCCGGCGGCTTGCCCTCCCTCCGCCCCAAGCGGAATGACAACAAAGCGCGCCTGCCCCCTGCGCGTGGGGCAGGCGCGCGCCGCTCCCACGCGGCAGCCCTGGCCGCCGGCCCTGCCGGCCGGTAAAATTAACGTTGGTTTCCCTTTACAAATGCGCGGCGGACGGTATAATAGGTGGTAGAAACGCCTTGAAGGGGACTGCTTTCGCAAAAGCCTTTCCATAGCGAGCCGGGGATGGTGTAAGCCCGGCGAAAGGAAGCGAAGGGAATCGCCCCGGAGCGGCAAGCTGAACGCCTTTGGCCAGTAAGCAAAGCCGGGTTCGCCCGTTACAGCGGTGGCATGTGTTTGCATGCCGTGAGCGGGCGCTTGGCGCCAAATTGGGTGGTACCGCGAAAACCTCGTCCCATGTGGTGGACGGGGTATATTTTTTGGAGGAGTGGTCGCATGTTTGAAAAGGTTTCCCCGAATCTCGACTTCGTCAAGCGCGAGGCCGAGGTCGAAGCGTTCTGGAAAGACAACGGCATCTTTGAAAAATCCATCAAAAACCGCGAGGGCGGCGAGGAATTTTCCTTCTTCGACGGCCCGCCCACGGCCAACGGCAAGCCCCACATCGGCCACATCGAAACCCGTGCCATCAAAGACCTCATCCCCCGCTATCAGACCATGAAGGGCAAGCACGTTCTGCGCAAGGCCGGTTGGGACACCCACGGCCTGCCGGTGGAGCTGGAAGTGGAAAAGCTGCTGGGCCTGGACGGCAAGGAGCAGATCGAGCAGTACGGCATCGAGCCGTTCATCCAGGAGTGCAAAAAATCCGTCTGGAAGTACAAGAGCGAGTGGGAAAAGATGTCCGACCGCGTCGGCTTCTGGGCGGACATGGACAACCCCTATATCACCTACGACAACAACTACATCGAATCCGTCTGGTGGTCGCTCAAGCAGGTGGCCGATAAGGGCCTGCTCTACAAGGGCCACAAGGTCGTGCCCTATTGCCCCCGCTGCGGCACCGCCCTGTCCTCCCACGAGGTATCGCAGGGCTACAAGAGCGTGACGGAAAAATCCGCCTTTGTGCGCTTTAAGGTCAAGGGCGAGGAAAATACCTGGCTGTACGCCTGGACCACCACGCCCTGGACCCTGCCCAGCAACGTCGCCCTGTGCGTCAACCCCGACGAAATCTATGCCCGCTTCGATTACGACGGCCGCACCATCATCATGGCGCAGGCGCTGATTCACGATGTGCTCGGCGAGGATATCGTGATTGAAAACCTCTCTCTTATCAACGGCCGCGACCTGGTGGGCATGGAATACGAGCCTTTGTTTGACTTCCAGAAGCCGCTGGTGGACAAGCCCGCCTGGCGCGTGGTGGCCGATTCTTACGTCACCATGACCGACGGTACCGGCATCGTCCATCAGGCCCCGGCTTTCGGCGAGGACGACGCCCGCGTCGGCCGCGAAAACGACCTGCCCTTCCTCCAGCTCGTGGATCCGCGCGGCTGTATGGCCAAGGAGACCCCGTGGGCGGGCACGTTTGTCAAGGACGCCGACCCCCTCATCCTCAAAGACCTTGAGGAGCGCGGGTTGCTCGTCAAGGCGGCGGAGTTTACCCACGATTATCCCTTCTGCTGGCGTTGCGATACGCCGCTGATCTACTATGCCCGCTCCACCTGGTTTATCCGCATGACCGCTGTGAAGGAGCAGCTTCTCGCCTCCAACCGCTCGGTCAACTGGATGCCGGAAAACATCAAGGAAGGCCGCATGGGCAACTTCCTGGAAAACGTCATCGACTGGGGCCTTTCCCGCGAGCGTTACTGGGGCACGCCCCTGCCTGTGTGGGTGTGCAAGTGCGGCCATATGCACGTCATCGGCTCGCGCAAGGAACTGGAAGAACTGGGGCACGACGTGCCGCACGATTTGGAATTGCACCGCCCCTATATCGACAAAGTGACCATCACCTGCGAAAAGTGCGGCGGCGAAATGCACCGCACCCCCGAGGTGATCGACTGCTGGTACGATTCCGGCTCCATGCCGTTTGCCCAGTACCACTACCCCTTCGAGCACGAAGACCTGTTTAAGGAGACGTTCCCGGCGAACTTCATCTCCGAGGCCATCGACCAGACCCGCGGCTGGTTCTACACGCTCTTGGCCATCTCCACGCTGCTGTTTGGCCGCGCGCCGTTTGAAAACTGCGTGGTGCTCGGCCATGTGCAGGATGAAAACGGCCAGAAGATGTCCAAGCACAAGGGCAACGTAGTCGACCCCTGGGAGGTGCTCGACAAGCAGGGCGCGGACGCGGTGCGCTGGTACTTCTACGCCTCCGCCTCGCCGTGGCTGCCCAAGCGTTTTTCCGGCGCGCTGGTGGGCGAGATGCAGCGCAAGTTCATGGGCACGCTGTGGAACACCTACGCCTTCTTTACGCTCTACGCCTCCATCGACGGCTATGACCCTGCGAATCAGAAGGCCAACCCCGAGGACTTCTCGCTGATGGACAAGTGGGTGCTTTCCAAGCTGCAGTCGCTCGTCAAGTTCGTCGACGAGGGCCTTGCCGGGTACAGGATCACCGAGACCGCCCGCGCCATCGCCGCCTTTGTGGACGAACTGTCCAACTGGTACGTGCGCCGCTGCCGCGAGCGCTTCTGGGGCAAGGGGCTGGAAGGCGACAAGCTGGCCGCGTTCGAGACGCTCTACACCGTGCTGACCACCCTCTGCGGCCTCTGCGCGCCCTATATCCCCTTCATGACGGAGAACATGTACCAGAACCTGGTGGTCAACAACATCCCCGGCGCCAAGGAGTCCGTGCACCTGACCGACTTCCCCGTGGCCGACCTGTCGCTGGTGGACAAGGAACTCGAGGACGACATGGAGGCCGTCATCGCCATCGTGCAGCTGGGCCGCGCCTGCCGCAGCGCCGCCAACATGAAGGTGCGCCAGCCCTCGCGCGCCCTCTACGTCAAGGGCGCGAAGCTGCCCGAGGCCATGGCCGCGCTCATCGCCGACGAACTGAACGTCAAGCGCGTGGAATTTGTCGACGACGCCCGCGCCTTCACCAGCTACAAGATCAAGCCGCAGCTGCGCACGCTGGGCCCGCGCTACGGAAAATTGCTGGGCAAGATCAGCGCCTACCTCGCCCAGGCCGACGGCAACGACGTGGTGGACACCTTCGACCGCGGCGAGAAGCTGACCTTCGACGTGGACGGCACGACCGTAGAGCTTGCCCGCGAGGACACGCTCATCGAGCCGATGCAGAAGCCCGGCTTCATGGCCGAAAGCGAGGGCGATCTGACCGTGGTGCTGGACACCAACCTCACCCCGGAACTCATTGAGGAGGGCTTCGTGCGCGAGGTCATTTCCAAAATTCAGACCATGCGCAAGGAGGCGGGGTATGAAGTGACCGACCGCATCAGCGTCACCTGCGCCACGGATGAAAAGCTGGCCGCCATCATCGCCCGCGGCGAGAAGGAGATCTGCCGCGCGGTGTTGGCCGAGAAGCTGGAAATGGGCACGCCCGCCTCGGACGCCTACGTCAAGGAATGGAACATCAACGGCGAAAACGCCGTGCTTGCCACCAGAAGGGTGTGAGCCTGAATGGTCGCCGCCGCTCCCGCATGGGGGCGGCGGTTTTCGCGCTTGCTTTTGTGAAAACGATGGGCTATAATAATGGAAAGTCGTGGCCTGCCCACGGATCCGACAGGAGCAATGGCCTTGGAATACATACTGTACTGCGATGAGTCTTCCGACGACGGAGAGCTTTACGGCGATTTCTTTGGCGGCTGTATCCTTCCCGCAGGAAAGCAGCAGCGCATCTCCGACGCTTTGGAGGCAAAAAAGCGGGAACTGCATTTGTTTGGTGAGATCAAATGGACAAAGGTGACGGAACCGTATGTAGAAAAATACTGCGAAGTCATCCATAGCTTTTTTGACTTTGTTCGCAGCGGAGACGTTCGGGTCAGGATCATGTTCCGCAAAAAGGCGAATCAATACAGGCGCAGAGGGGTCCCCGGAAAAGACAAGTATTTCAAACTTTATTATCAGTTCATCAAGCACGCTTTCGGGTTTTCAACGCCCGCGTCTGTTACAGGAGAATACTATTTACACGTGCTTTTGGATGAACTTCCCGATCACACGCAACTGGCGGATGCGTTCAAGGAATATCTCTGCAAAATGCCGGCCATCAGCGGCTATGAAGCGTCCGGGATACATATCAGAAAGCGGGACATTGGCGAGGTGCGCTCCCACGACCATGTGCTGCTTCAATGCGTGGACGTCATCCTTGGGGCGATGTTCTTTCGCCTGAACAGACTGCATCTGCAGATACCCGCCGGCGCTTCAAGGCGCGGCAAGAGGACCATCGCCAAAGAAAAGCTGTATAAGTATATCCTTTCCGAGATACGCACGATCCACCCGGGCTTCAACATTGGCGTAAAGACCGGCGCGCGCGGCAGGGAGTACCCGCACTGGTCAAGCCCCTATGAACACTGGGAGTTCATTCCAAACGAAGGCGTCCGATCCAACCTATAAAATCACCTCGCGTAGGAACGCAAGCCTTCGGATGGATGGGACGCCCTCTTGATGGTATGCAGGAACGAAAGGATACATTCCTGTACATCTTAATTTTAGCGCGCCAGAGTATGAATGTCAAGTCCGATCTGTTTTTCGCGGGAAAGTCGTCGCAAAATGTCCGCTTTCCCCTGTTTTCGCCTT